>NZ_MWIG01000690.1:0-2631 GCF_002156145.1 Streptomyces sp. NRRL B-24572
GTCACCGTCTCGCCGCGCAGCTCGCGCAGAGCGGCGTCGACGCACAGCGCGCCGACCTCGGCGAAGTCCTGCCGGACGGTCGTGAGCGGCGGGATGTAGGAAGCCGCGTCGGGGATGTCGTCGAAGCCGACGACGCTCACGTCCTGGGGCACCCGTCGGCCGCGCTCGTGGAAGGCCCGCAGGACGCCGAGGGCCATCTGGTCGTTGGCGACGAAGACCGCCGTGCAGCCGGGTTCGTCGGCGAGTCGCAGGCCCGCTTCGTAGCCGGATTCGGGGGTCCAGTCGCCGCGCAGGGCCGGCGGGACCGGCCGGCCCTCCTCGCGCAGCGTCGCCTCCCAGGCGTCCGAGCGGCGGCCGGCGGCGAAGGACTCCTCGGGCCCCGCCAGGTGCCACACCGTCTCGTGCCCGAGGTCGAGCAGGTGCTGGACGGCCTGGCGCGCCCCCTGCCGCTGGTCGGTGTCCACGACGGGGAAGCGCCCGGTGGCGTCCGAATCCACGACGACCACCTTGACGTGCGGGGGCAGGGTCAGGGCGGCAGTGTCGAGCAGGTGGACCTCCATGATGAGGACGACGGCGTCGACCGCCAACTCGTCGAGCCGCGTGAAGGCACCCTTGACGTTCTCCTGCGTGGGGGCGTCCAGCGGGATCAGGGTGACGGCGTAGCCCTCGCGGGAGGCCGAGCCCGCGATCGCGTCCAGGGTGCGCACGTTCCCCGTGCTGGTGAGGCCCATGGTGATGACGCCGATGGCGCGGAAGTCGCCGCGCTTAAGGGCGCGGGCCGCACTGTTGGGCCGGTAGCCCAGCTGGTTCATGGCGTCGAGGACCTTCAGCCGGGTGCTCTCGACGACGGCGGCGTCCCCGTTGGAGACCCGGGAGACCGTCTGGGACGAGACGCCCGCGAGCTGCGCCACGTCCGCCATGGACACCCGTCGTGGCCTGCCCCGCCCCATCCTGCGGCCCGTGCCGCCGGCCGGCGTCGGCACATCGGCCGGTTTCATCTTTGCCACGGAATCCCTCACATTCACGCTGCACGCTTGACGCCCCCCCATGGGGGTGTCACCATCTCGCTACCCGATGATTACGTAAACATTTCTCATCGGCCACCCCCGGGGTCGTTTCCGCCCCCGGTACCCCTCTTCTTCCCCTGTCTCCGGACCGTCAGGTCACCGACGCAAGGACCTCAGTCATGACGCTCCTGTCGACGCGCGCCACGGCGGCGCCACCGCCGCGCGCACGTGCCCGCCTCCGCTTCCGCAAGGAAGCCGTCGTGGGCTGGGGCTTCGTCGGCCCGTTCGTCGCCGTCTTCGCTCTCGTCTTCCTGGCTCCGATCGGATACGCCGTATACCTGAGCCTCTTCCAGGACCGGCTCATCGGCGGAACGTCCTTCGTCGGCCTCGACAACTACGGCGAGGCGCTGACCGACCCCCGCTTCTGGGACGGCCTGACACGGGTCGGTATGTTCCTCCTGGTCCAGGTCCCCGTCATGCTGGGGATCGCGCTGCTGGTCGCATTGGCGATCGACAGCGGCCGACTCTACGGCAAGACCTTCTTCCGCGTCTCCGTCTTCCTGCCGTACGCCGTGCCGGCCGTCGTCGCCAGCCTCATCTGGGGCTTCATGTACGGCACGCAGTTCGGTCTCGTCGGCAACATCAACGAGGCGCTCGGGGTCACCCTGCCCAACCCGCTCTCCCCCTCCCTGGCCCTGGCCTCCATCGGCAACATCGTGACCTGGGAGTTCGTCGGGTACAACATGCTGATCTTCTACTCGGCGCTCAAGGTCGTACCGAGCTCGCTCTACGAGGCGGCGGCCATCGACGGCGCCGGCGAGTGGCGTGTCGTGTGGTCCATCAAGCTGCCGGCGATCCGCAGCTCCGTGGTCATCGCCACGATCTTCTCGATCATCGGCAGCTTCCAGCTCTTCAACGAGCCCAGCATCCTGCAGAAGCTCGCTCCCAACGCCATCACCAGCGACTTCACCCCGAACCTCTACACCTACTCGCTGTCCTTCGCGGGCCAGCAGCACAACTACGCGGCGACGGTCGCGATCGTGATGGGTGTGATCACCGCGATCATCGCCTACGCGGTCCAGCTGCGCGGCATGCGGAAGGGCTGACACATGACCACCCCCCTCACCACCGCGGCCGTCGCCACCGACTCCGGCTCCCCCGCCGGACCGGCCACCGCCCCGGGCACGAGTCAGCGCACGCACAGGGCCGCCGGCCGCACCGCCTCGGCACGGGGTCGCAGGAAGCCTCCGCAGACCCCGCTCAACCCGCGCCCCAGCATCCCGCTGACGCTGGTCACCGGCCTGGTGCTCGTCTACACGCTGTTGCCGCTGGCCTGGCTCTTCATCAACGCCACCAAGGACCAGAAGAGCCTGCTCAGCTCCTTCGGGCTGTGGTTCGCCGACGACGACGTACAGCAGGGTGTTGAGGAGCCAGCGGACGAAGACGCCGTCGTTGTACGTGAGGGTGCGGACGATGTTGTCCCAGAGGTTGACGTCGTCGGCGAACCACAGCCCGAAGGAGCTGAGCAGGCTCTTCTGGTCCTTGGTGGCGTTGATGAAGAGCCAGGCCAGCGGCAACAGCGTGTAGACGAGCACCAGGCCGGTGACCAGCGTCAGCGGGATGC
>NZ_MWIG01000691.1:0-1975 GCF_002156145.1 Streptomyces sp. NRRL B-24572
GGGCCTGGATCCGGAGCAGTTGGCCCGCCGTTCCGTTCCGCCGTCGACGATGTCGCTGCTCGGCCTGATCCGACACCTCGCCGAGGTGGAACGGGACTGGATCACCTGGATCACCGGTGAACCGCTGCCGAAGGTGTACGGCAGACGGGACGCGGACTTCGACGAGACCGTCGCCGACCAGGCGGCCGTCGACGCNNTCGAGGAGTACGCCCGCCACTGCGGGCACGCCGACCTGCTGCGCGAGTGCGTCGACGGAAGGGTCGGCCAGTAGCGGGAGCGGAGCGCCCCTCGTCCGGGGACGGGGCACGGCGCACACCGGCGGGGGTGCGCCGTGACCCGTCCCCGTTCCGCAGGCCGGAACGGAGTGGTCATCGGGCCACGAGGACGCGCGCCAGGGCGTCGACGGCGGCCGGATGGGTCGCGAGGAGCGCCACGCCCGGGCCCGTCGGCGCCGAGACGTCCGGCGTGGTCCAGCCCTCCGCGCGGCCCAGGAGCTCCGCGAGCGCGTCGCAGGTCGCCGGGTGGGCGGGGAGGAGCGCCGCTCCCCGAGGGGCGGTGGCCGCCGGGAGCGCGCGTGGGGCGGCCGGCTGTCCGTGCCACGGCGGGACCCAGGTGTCCAGGGCCGCGAGCCTGGCCGGGAAGATCCGTCCCGCCTCGCGGATGAGCAGCGGGGCCAGTTCCGCGGCGTTCGAGCGGAGGGTCGTGATGAGGACCGGCAGCCACGGCAGCAGGACGGCGTCCGGCAGGCGTCCGAAGGCGTTCGACACCGCTTCCACCACCACGTCCGCGAGGCCCGGCACCGGCTCCAGGGCGTGTACGAAGCCGCTGAGGTAGCGCGGGTACGAGGGCACGACCAGGGGGTTGGCGAGGAGTTCGTCGCAGCGGGCCCGCAACTCGCCCCGGGAGAGCGTGCCCAGTTGTACCTGCGCCGCCCACAGCAGGGCCGTCTTCGCCGGGTCCTCGGGGTGCGCCTGGGCGACCGCCAGCTCCAGCTGTGTCCTGTCGCAGCCCAGGGAGAGCGCCAGGCCCTCCATGCTGAACAGGAAGCCCAGCATCGCCGCGACCTGCCCCACCGTCGCGTCCTCGTCGCGGAACGCCGTCGGCAGCAGCGTGCAGTAGTGCGCGTATCCGGTCCGCACGAAGGACTCGATCCACGGCGGAAGGACCGGCTCGCCGGTGCGGTAGTACGCGAGGAGTCCGCGCACCCGGCGCAGCACCTCCGGCGCCCCGTCGACCGTGCGCTCCCCCGCCAGGACGTCGAGGGCGCGGGCGCCGAGCTCCTCGGCGAGACGCCGGCCGCCCAGGTACAGCGTGGCGTCCTCGACGGCCGCGAGGACCTCGGCGGTGGTCGCCTGCGGCCCGTACGCGGTGCGGCGCAGGCGCTGTTCCAGGACCTGTTCGAGGCTCACGCCCTCGTAGCCGAGCTCGATGAGCGCCCGCTGGTGGGTGCCGAGGGCGAGGTCCCAGGACTCCTGGATCGACCGCTCGCCGAGCCGCCGCTCCCCCATGACGGGCCGTGCGGCGCCGCCCGGCATCAGGCGGCGCAGCATCCACAGGACGTCCGAGCAGGCCCGCAGTTCCGGCCGGGAGGTCATGTCGAGCAGGGCCCGGCGCACCCCGCGCTGCTGGAGGTTCAGCTCCAGGGGTGCCAGGCGGTCGTGGACGTCGCGGGCGAGCGGCGGCAGTGCCTCGTAGCCGACCTGGCCGATCCGGTCGCCGCCCATCATGATCTCGACGAGACGGCGCACGTCCCGGCGCCCGGGCACGCCGTCCTTCTCGATGCAGGTGACCGCGGCGTCCTGGAAGTCGTACGGGGTGGGCTTGGCCCGGTCCCGCATCCCGGCGAGCAGGATCGACGTCTCGAAGACGGCGATCGCGTCGGCGGTGGAGGCCTGGTAACCGTTGCGTCGGGCGGCGCGGACGATGTCCACGGACCAGCCGAGCAGTTCGGTCTCGTCCAGGGTGTCGAGGACCG
>NZ_MWIG01000692.1:0-3533 GCF_002156145.1 Streptomyces sp. NRRL B-24572
GCCCGCCGGGTCGCCGGCGTGCCCGCCGCCGACCGTCAGCGGCCCGTGCACCTCGGTCGTGAAGCCGGCCTGCCGTTCGGCCTCCGAGGGCTCGGCGAGCAGCTGTGCGAGCAGCCCCCCGGCCGTCCGTACCGGATCGCCGCCCGCCTTCTCCTCCGGCAGCGGCGACCGGCGGTCCACCGCCTCCAGTTGCGAGCCGCAGACCAGGTACACCCGGACCGGCACGCCCTGCGGCGCCGCCTGCGTCGTACCGTCGTCGGTGACGCTGCACGGGACCCGCGACGGGGCCGCGCCCGCGTCCACCGGGACCGACGTGGTCCGGATCCCGCAGCCGGTGAGCAGTGCGGGGAGCAGTGCGGTGAGCGCGACCGCCGGGACAGAGAGGCGACGCCTCATGCTTCCTCCTCCTCGCCCTGGCTGCTGCGCGTCTGCACCTCGCGCGTGATCCCCGAGGCGTCCAGCGGCAGTCGCAGCACGAACACCGCGCCGTCGACCGTCCCGCCCTCGCCGACCGAGTTCGACGCCGTGATCGAACCGCCGTGGATCAGCGCGTTCTCCATGGCGATCGACAGGCCGAGCCCGCTGCCGTCGGAGCGGGGCCGGGACGCGCTCGCCTTGTAGAAGCGGTCGAAGACGTGGGGGAGGACTTCCTCGGGGATGCCGGGGCCGTGGTCGCGGACCGCGATGACCAGCTCGTCGTCCTCCGTGCGCACCGAGACCCGCACCGGCGAACCGCCGTGCTTGAGCGCGTTCCCGATCAGGTTCGCCAGGATCACGTCGAGGCGGCGCGGGTCGAGCGGCGCGACGATACCGCGCTCCGCGTCGAGCTCCACCGCGTCCAGCCAGGCCCGCGCGTCGATGCACGCGGTGATCTGGTCCGCGATGTCCACCTCGTCGAGGACGAGCCGCGCGGTGCCCGCGTCGAAGCGGGTCACCTCCATCAGGTTCTCCACCAGGTCGTTGAGGCGCCGGGTCTCGCTCACCACGAGGGCCACCGCCGGGGCGATCATCGGGTCGAGGGAGTCCTGTTCGTCCTCCAGGACCTCGGTGACGGCCGTCAGCGCGGTCAGCGGGGTCCGCAGCTCGTGCGACATGTCGGCGACGAACCGCCGGGAGGACTCCTCCCGCGCGCTCATGTCCGCGACCTGCTTCTGCAGCGACTCGGCCGCGCTGTTGAACGTACGGGACAGATCGGCCAGTTCGTCCGCGCCGGTGACTCGCAGCCGGGTGTCGAGCTTCCCCTCGCCGAGCTGCCGGGCCGCCTCGCCGAGCCGGTGCACCGGCCGCAGCACGGTCGTCGCCGCGACCTGCGCGAGCAGCACCGAGCCGGCCACCGCGAGCGCGGTGGCGATCCCCAGCGACCAGCCGAGCGAGTTCAGGTCGGCCTTCTCCGGGGCCAGCGACTTGAACATGTACCCGGCGGGCCCGCCGCCGTCGATCCGCGTCCCGCCGACCAGGTACGGCGTCCCGTTCCGCTCCGTACGCTGCCAGAACAGGTGGTACGGGTACGCGTTGGCGTCCGTCACCGGCCGCTTCGTGTCCACGGCCTCCTGCAGCGGGCGCGGCACGTCGGCGAGCGTGAAGTCGTCCGGGTCCGATGCGCCCACGATCGGCTTGCCCGCGTCCCGCTCGCCGAGCAGCAGCACCTGGTAGTTCGCGGCGCTGCCGGTCGCTATCTGCTCGGCGGTCCGCCGCAGGTCGTCCTGGGTGGGCCGGAGCGGCAGCGTCGCCGCCCGGTTCTGCATCTCCTGCCGGAAGTCGTTGAGCGCCGAGTCCTGGGTACGGGTCAGCACCGCCTCCCGGTTCAGCCAGTACGCGATGCCGGAGGCGGCGACGGCCGCGGTGAGCGCGACCAGGGCGAAGACGACGACGAGCCGGAGCCGCAGACTCGAGAGCCGCAGCCGTGTGTAGATCCCCTTGCTCACGCAGGGACGTCCAGCCGGTAGCCGACCCCGCGGACGGTACGGATCAGCGTCGGCGAGGACGGCACGTCCTCGACCTTGGCGCGCAGCCGCTGCACACAGGCGTCGACGAGCCGCGAGTCGCCCAGGTAGTCGTGCTCCCACACGAGCCGCAGCAACTGCTGCCGGGACAGCGCCTGTCCGGGCCGCCGGCTCAGCTCCAGGAGCAGCCGCAGCTCGGTCGGGGTGAGCTGGAGGTCCTCGCCGTTCTTGGTGACCGTCATCGCCGAACGGTCGATCACCAGCGAGCCGTACGTCGCCGAGTCCGTCGACTCGCGCTCCCCGCGCCGCAGCACGGCCCGGATGCGGGCGTCGAGCACCCGTCCCTGCACGGGCTTCACGACGTAGTCGTCGGCGCCGGACTCAAGCCCGACGACGACGTCGATGTCGTCGCTGCGGGCGGTCAGCAGGATGATCGGCAGCTGGTCGGTCCGGCGGATGCGCCGGCAGACCTCGAAGCCGTCGATGCCGGGCAGCATGACGTCGAGCACGACCAGGTCGGGCCGCTGCTCGCGCAGCAGCTGGAGACCGTCCTCGCCCGTCGCGGCGGTGGCCACCCGGTGGCCCTGCCGGGACAGGGAGAGTTCGAGGGCCGTGCGGATGGCGTCGTCGTCCTCGATCAGCAGCAGAAAAGGCACGCCGTCATTCTGGCCCATGGGGCCGTCCGAGATCGACCGCTCGCGGACTCGCTTCTGTTCCATTCCCTGTGACACGGCTGTGACAGTCGGCGGACAGCGCCATGAAGTCCGGGGGGCAAGCTTCTTGGCACACGGACCGAAACACACTCCAACCGACGGGGGGCGCGAGATGAACGCACTGCACAGCACCACCTCAAGCGCAGTTGTCACGCGTCTCCACGACGTCGTGCGGAGCACGGAGAAGTCCGGCGGTGTGTCGAACGGACGGGGGTGCGTTCGTACCGTCGGGCGTCAGCGCAAGGCGCCGTACATGGTGGCCGTCGCTGACGGGGGAGCGGCGTACGGGGAGGTCACGGGGGAGCGCACGAACTGCTCGGAAGCCGAGTTCACGGCTTACGTGCAGGAGCGTCGTGCCTCCCTGTACGCCACCGCCTACCACCTCACCGGTGACCGTTTCGAGGCCGAGGACCTGCTCCAGAGCGCGCTGTTCTCCACGTACCGCGCCTGGGACCGGATCAGCGACAAGGCCGCCGTCGGCGGGTACCTGCGTCGCACCATGACCAACCTGCACATCAGCGCCTGGCGCCGGCGCAAGCTCAACGAGTACCCGACCGAGGAGCTGCCGGAGACGGTCGGCGAGACGGACGCGATGCGGGGCACGGAGCTGCGCGCGGTCCTGTGGCAGGCCCTGGCCCGCCTGCCCGAGCTCCAGCGCACGATGCTGGTGCTGCGCTACTACGAGGGCCGGACCGATCCGGAGATCGCGGAGATCCTGGACATCAGTGTCGGCACGGTGAAGTCGAGCATCTGGCGCTCGCTGCGGCGACTGCGCGAGGACGAGGTGCTGAGCTTCGGCCGTGACGAGGAGGAGTCCTTCGGCGAGCTGGTGGCCTGAAGGCCGGGGGGAACGACCCTTCGGGGCCCACGGGGGAGA
>NZ_MWIG01000693.1:0-15905 GCF_002156145.1 Streptomyces sp. NRRL B-24572
GTCCGGTGACGACGGTGACGTTTCCCCGGACCTCGCTGATCATGGTGATGGGGCCGTCGGCCGTGGCTCCCTCTGCCGACTGCGGTGCCGTCCGGCGCTTGAAGAACCGGTTCACGGCGTGCCCGTCGGAGGCTCGATGCGTACCGAGCCACCCACCCCGTCGATCTGGTGCAGGTCTCCGGCCGTACGCGCCCCGTGGGCCGATTGTGTCCCGCCGCCGCCCTGGCCCTCNNCTGGTGCAGCGAGCCCCCGGTGACGGCGTGGTCCGCCGACTGCCGGGGGCTCCGTGCGAAGAGGCCCACCAGGGCCAGCAGGAACCCCGCCACCGTGAAGAACAGGCTGAGGACGCTGCTCCACTTGTCCGCGGCGTCCAGGCCCTGGAGCACGAGGAAGGCCGCGAGGCCGCCCAGGGCGACCGCCGAGCCAACGACGGCGAGCAGTAAGCGTTTTGTCACTCCGTCATACTGCCCTGCGCACTCCCCCGGCGTCAGCCGACCGGCTCGCCCACGGGCGTCGGCCGAACGCCTCGCCGTCGGCGCCGGCTCACCGCTTTCGCCGTCGGCCCGCCGCCTTCGCCGTGCTCAGCCCCGCAGCAGCCCGAGGACCTTGATCCCGAGCTCCAGGGCCTCGCCGGGCGAGTCGACCGACTGCTGGAGGTCGACGAAGCAGCCGTCGGCGCCGGTGTCGCGCACGCCCGCCAGGACGGCGGCGATCGCGTCCGCCGTGGCTCCGGGGGCGGGGTTGTACCGGATCTGCCGGCGCAGCGCCCCCGGGTCGCGGCCCGCCTCCTCGGCGGCGCGCCGCGCCACGTGCCACAGGCCCTCGGCCACCCCGGGCGGCAGGACGGCGCCGACCCAGCCGGCGGCCCGGCGGCCGACCCGCCGCAGGGCGGCCGGGCTGAAGCCGCCGAGGTAGACGGGCGGTCCGGCGGGCTGGACGGGGCGCAGGCCGACGTACGAGGCGGGGATCGTCCAGTGGGGTCCCTCGTGGCCGAACTCCTCCTGGGTCCAGAAGCCGTGGAGGACGTCGAGCAGCTCGTCGAGGAGGGCGCCGCGCCGGCCGAAGTCGGCACCGACGGCGGTGTACTCGTCCCGCAGCCAGCCGATGCCGAGTCCGACGTCCAGACGTCCGCCGCTGACCTGGTCGAGCGAGGTGAGGGAGCGGGCGAGCAGGGCCGGCGGGTACCAGGGGCCGTTGAGGGTGCTCATGCCGAGCCGGGCGCGGGAGCTCGCGCCGGCGGCGACGGTGAGCACGGTCAGCGGGTCGAGGAAGGTCTTGTACTGGTGGGGGTACGGGTTCTCCGGGGTGTGCCCCGGATAGAGGTCGCTGGGGGCGACCGGGGTCAGGGCGCGGTCGCCGACCCAGAACGAGTCGAACCCGGCGTCCTCGGCGTCGCGCGCGAAGGCCGCGATGCGCTCGGCGCGGGCGTGGGTGCCGTACTGGGGCAGTGCGATGCCTATCTCCATGGCCTCATCCTGGGCGGCGGGGAGGGCCGCGACACGAAGGGCTCGGCGTGTGAGACGCGCCACACGCCGGGCGGGGCCCGTCGGTCGACCGCCTTCGCCGTCGGTTTCAGCTCACCGCCCGGGCCGCCGCCCGGCCCGCCGCGCGGCCCGAGAAGATGCAGCCGCCGAGGAAGGTGCCTTCGAGGGAGCGGTAGCCGTGGACTCCGCCACCGCCGAAGCCGGCCGCCTCGCCCGCCGCGTACACGCCGTCCAGGGGTTCGCCGCCCTCCGTCAGGACGCGGGAGTCGAGGTCGGTCTCCAGGCCACCGAGGGACTTGCGGGTGAGGATGTTGAGGCGCACGGCGATCAGCGGGCCCGCCTTCGGGTCGAGGATGCGGTGCGGGGCGGCCGTACGGATCAGCTTGTCGCCCAGGTACCTGCGGGCGCCGCGGATCGCCGTGACCTGGAGGTCCTTGGTGAAGGGGTTGGTGATCTCGCGGTCGCGGGCGGTGAGCTCGCGGCGCAGGGCGGCCTCGTCGATCAGGGGTTCGCCGGTGAGGGCGTTCATGCCGCGGACGAGGGCGGAGAGGTCGTTCTCGACGACGAAGTCGACGCCGTGGTCCATGAAGGCCTGGACGGGGCCCGGTACGTCGGCGCGGGCGCGGCCGAGGACGTCCCGGACGGACTTGCCGGTGAGGTCGGGGTTCTGTTCGGAGCCGGAGAGCGCGAACTCCTTGCCGATGATGCGCTTGTCGAGGACGAACCAGGTGTGGTCGTGGCCGGTCCGCATGATGTGTTCGAGGGTGCCCAGGGTGTCGAAGCCGGGGAAGAGCGGGACGGGCAGGCGCTTGCCCGTGGCGTCGAGCCAGAGGGAGGACGGTCCGGGCAGGATGCGGATGCCGTGCCGGGCCCAGATGGGGTTCCAGTTCTCGATGCCCTCGGTGTAGTGCCACATCCGGTCGCGGTTGATGTGGCGGGCGCCGGCCTTCTCGGCGACGCCGAGCATCAGTCCGTCGACGTGGGCGGGGACGCCGGAGAGCAGCTTGGCGGGCGGGGTGCCGAGCCGGGCGGGCCACTGCGCGCGGACGAGGTCGTGGTTGCCGCCGATGCCGCCGGAGGTGACGATCACGGCCTGGGCGCGCAGTTCGAAGGTGCCCGTGGCCTCGCGGCTCGACGCGGTGCCGCGGGCGGCGGTGGAGGGGGCCAGGATCTCGCCGGAGACCGTGTCGACGGCTCCGGCGGTGCGGCCGAGCCCGGTGACGCGGTGGCGGAAGCGGAGGTCGACGAGGCCACGGGCGGCGCCCTCGCGGACCCTGCGCTCGAAGGGGGCGACGAGGCCGGGTCCGGTGCCCCAGGTGATGTGGAAGCGGGGTACGGAGTTGCCGTGGCCGTTCGCGTCGTAGCCGCCGCGCTCGGCCCAGCCGACGACGGGGAAGAAGCGCACCCCGCGCGCGTGGAGCCAGGCGCGCTTCTCGCCGGCGGCGAAGTCGACGTACGCCTCGGCCCACTTCCGCGGCCAGTGGTCCTCGGTGCGGTCGAAGCCCGCGGTGCCGTACCAGTCCTGGAGGGCGAGGGCGTGGCTGTCCTTGACGCGCATCCTGCGCTGTTCGGGCGAGTCGACGAGGAACAGGCCGCCGAAGGACCAGTGGGCCTGACCGCCGAGGGACTGCTCGGGTTCCTGGTCGAGAAGGATCACGGTGCGGCCGGCGTCGACCAGCTCGGCGGTGGCGACGAGGCCGGCGAGGCCCGCCCCGATCACGATCACATCAGCGTCGTAGGACATGGACCGCATCTTGGATACACGGGTGTATCGAGTCAACCGTCCGCCCTTTCGCTTTTTTAATGTCGAGCATTAATATGAACGCATGGCGAGGACGTCAGGGCCCGAGACCCGGGACAAACTGATCCGCGCGGCGGAGGAGCTCTTCGCCGCACAGGGCGTCGACGGCGCACAGCTGCGGGACATCGTGGCGCTCGCCGGACAGGCCAATCCCTCCGCGGTGCAGTACCACTTCGGCTCGCGCGCCGGACTGCTCGACGCCGTCATGGCCGGCCGCCAGACCCGTACGGAACAGGTGCTCGCGCCCCTCCTCGACGACGCCGGGGACGACCTGAGGCAGCTGGTCGCCGCGCTCGTCGCCGCCGAGGCCAGCGAGCTGCGCACCGACCGGGGCCGCCGCTGCCTGCGGATCTCCGCGCAGCTCAGCCACGAGAGCGGCGTCCGCACCCGCACCCCCCATCCCACGCTCGCCGGCACCGTCTACTGGCGGCTCATCGAGCGGATCGCCGACCGCCTGGCCGCCGACGGACTCCCCGAGCCCCTGCTCCTGGAGCGCCTCGACCTGGCGCTGACCGTGGTCGGCGCGGCCATGGCGGACCGCGCCCGGCAGTACCTCGACGGCACCGAGCCCCTCACGGACGAGCCCCTCTTCCTCGCCGACCTCGTCGAGACGACCACCGCGCTTCTCCGGGCCGCACAGCCCCGGAGCGTCTGAACACCCCCGAAGGGACCTCCTCTCATGAACGACCTCACCGGCAAGACCGTGCTCATCACCGGCGGCGCCCGCGGCCTGGGCGCCGAGGCCGCCAGGCTGGCCGTCGTCTCCGGCGCGAACGTCGTGATCACCGACGTCCTCGACGAGGACGGCAAGGCCACCGCCGAGGCGCTCGGCGAGCGGGCCCGCTTCTTCCACCACGACGTGACCTCCGAGGAGGAGTGGGCGGCGGCCGTCGCCTTCGCCGTGGCGGAGTTCGGCGGGCTGCACGGCCTGGTGAACAACGCCGGCATCTCGACCGGCGCCCTCCTGGAGACCGAGTCCGTCGAGCACTTCCGCAAGGTCCTCGACATCAACCTGACCGGTGTCTTCATCGGCATGAAGGCCGCGATCCCGGCGATGAGGGAGGCGGGCGGCGGCTCGATCGTCAACATCTCCTCGGCCGCGGGCCTGATGGGCCTGGCCCTGACCGCCGGGTACGGCGCCTCCAAGTGGGGCGTGCGCGGCCTGACGAAGATCGGCGCGGTGGAGCTCGGCACGGCGAAGATCCGCGTCAACTCCGTCCACCCCGGCATGACCTACACCCCGATGACGGCCTCCGTCGGCATCGAGCGCGGCGAGGGCAAGTACCCCAACACGCCGATGGGCCGGGTCGGCGAGGCCGACGAGATCGCGGGCGCGGTCGTCTTCCTGCTCTCGGACGCCGCCTCGTACGTGACGGGCGCGGAGCTCGCCGTGGACGGCGGCTGGACGACCGGTCCGACGATCAAGTACGTCATGGGGCAGTGACGTTTCACGGCGCGGTGATTTCATGGGCGCATGAGCGCTGAAGAGATCGTGGACGTCGTCGACGACAACGACCGGGTGATCGGTCAGGCCCCGCGCGGCGAGGTGCACGCGCGGGGCCTGACCCACCGCTGCGTCTTCATCCGGGTCCGGGACGCCGAGGGCCGGATCTTCGTCCACCGCAGGACGTCGACGAAGCTGTCGTACCCCTCCCTGTACGACATGTTCGTCGGCGGTGTCGTCGGCGCGGGCGAGTCCTACGACGAGGCCGCGCTGCGCGAGGCCGAGGAGGAGCTCGGGGTCTCCGGACTGCCCCGGCCCGAGCCGGTCCTGACGTTCCTGTTCGACGGGGGCGGGGAGGGGAAGTGGTGGTCGGCGGTCTACGAGGTCCGCTGCGACCTGCCGGTCGACCCGCAGGTGGAAGAGGTCGCCTGGCACGCCTTCCTGACGGACGGGGAGCTGGAGGAACGCCTCGGCACCTGGGAGTGGGTGCCCGACGGCCTCGCCGCGTACGAGCTGCTGCGGGCCCGCAGCGGGCATACGGCGGGCTGACCGTCCGGCGCGGGAGCCGCTGCCCGGCGGTCCGATCATCCGACCGTTAGGGTGCACGGGTGAGCGATTTCGTGCAGGGCCTGCGGCTGTGGTTCGCACCGCAGCGGATCCGGGACGAGGGCGAGACCCCCGACTACCGCTTCTCCCTCGCCAACGAGCGGACCTTCCTGGCCTGGATCCGGACCGCGCTCGCCCTCGTCGGCGGCGGCTTCGCCGTCGACCAGTTCCTGCCGGACCTGCGCTGGGGCGTGCGCGTCGGGCTCGCGCTCGCGCTGCTCGCCGCCGGTGTGCTGTGCGCGCTGCGGGCGGTGAACCACTGGGTGCGCTGCGAGCGGGCGATGCGGCGAGGCGAGGACCTGCCCGTCTCCCGGTTCCCCGCGGTGCTCAGTCTCGCGGTGGCCGCGGTGGCGCTGGCGATGGTGGTGCTCGTCGTCTTCGGCTGGGCCGGGCGGTGAGTACGGCCGGCGAGACCCGGGATCCCGGGCTCCAGCCGGAGCGGACCCGGCTCGCGTGGCGGCGTACGACCCTGTCGTGCACGGTCGTCGCGGTGCTCGCCGTGAAACTGACCGCCGGCGACGAGCTCACGGCGAGGGGGCTGATCGTGCTCGCGCTGTCGTCGCTGGTGTGGGTCGCCTTCCTGGCCGTGGCCCACCGCCGGATCCGTTCCCTGGACGCGGCCCGGCCGGTCCCGCTCTCCCACCGGGGCGCGCTGCTCGCGGCGGTGTGCACGATCGCGCTCGCCGTCCTCGGGGCGGCGGTGATCTGGTGAGACGTCCCGGTCCTGCGGGGCCCCTGCGGGACTCCTACGGGACGGGGTGAGGCGCCCCGGTCCTACGGGACGGTCACGACGACCTTGCCGTTGAGGCCGCCCGCCGCGTTGGCGCGCTGGGCCTCGGCCGCCTGTTCCAGCGGGAACGACCTGGCCACCCGTACGGTGAGGACGCCCTCGTCGGCCAGGTCGGCGAGGGCCGCGAGGTCGGCGGCGTCGGGGCGGGTCCAGAAGTAGGTGCCGCCGAGGGCGAGGACCTCGCCGTCGGCGATCGAGGCCAGCCGGCCCTGCGGGGCGAGGAGCGGGGCGGAGAGCTTCAGGAACGGGCCTCCGATGGTGTCGAGGACGGCGTCCACGCCCTGCGGGGCGAGGGCGCGGACCTGGTCGGCGAAGGTCTCCTCGTCGTAGCGGACGGGCTCCGCGCCGAGCTCCGCGACCCGCTCCAGGCCCGCGTCCCTGGCCGCGCCGATGACCCGGCAGCCGAGGTGGCGGGCGATCTGCACGGCCATGGAGCCGACCCCGCCGGCGGCCGCGTGGACGAGGACGGTGTCCCCGGGCCGTACCGCGAGGGGCCGGTGGAGCGCCTGGTACGCGGTGAGGCCGACGAGCGGGAGGGCCGCGGCCTCCTCGAAGCCGAAGGCGCGGGGCTTGCGGGCGAGGGTGCGGACGGGGGCGGCGACGTACTCGGCGAAGGTGCCCCGGGAGAGGAAGTCCTCGCGCACGTACCCCATCACCTCGTCGCCCACGGCGAACTCGGGGACGCAGAGGCCGAGCCGGACGACGACGCCGGAGACGTCCCAGCCGGGGACGACCGGGAAGACCGCGTCCATCAGACCGTCGAGGTACCCGGCCTGGCACTTCCAGTCGACCGGGTTGACGGCGGCCGCCCGCACCTCGATCAGGACCGCGTCCGGTCCGATCTTGGGCTCGGGCAGCTCGCCGTACTCCAGGACCTCGGGACCGCCGTACCGGCTGTAGCTGATCGCCTTCATACCTTCGACCCTCGGTGCGTACGGACCGGCCCGCAAGCCGGGATCAGCCTTCGAGGGCAGCCGGCGGCGGGAGCATGGCACGCGGGTCGCGGCCCGAGGTCCAGAGGCCGATGAGGAAGGCCGTGGTCGCCTCCAGGAGGTCCGCGTGGGCCAGCGGGCCCGCGACGAAGGGGGCGCAGCCCAGGTCGGCGGCGAGGGCGGCGACGAGGGCGAGGGCCTCCTCGTCGTCCCCGCAGAGGGGGACGGCGACCGGTCCGTCCGCGAAGACGGGCGGGGTACGGCTCCACACCGCCGGCGTGACGTGGTTGAAGGCCTTCACCACCCGGGCGCCCGTGGCGGCGGCGAGCGTGCGGGCGGCGCCGGGGCCCTCGCCCGTGGTGAGGACCGGGCCGGGGCCGACCGCGTTGGTGCAGTCGATCAGGATCCGCCCGGGCTCCACCGTCCCTAGGGCCGGCAGGACCGCGTCGTACGGCAGGGCCAGGAGCGTCGCCCCACCGAAGCGGGCGGCCTCGGCGAGGGTGCCCGGCCGGGCCCCCGTGCCCGCGGCGAGCGCGGCGGTCCGTTCCGCGTCCCGGCCGCCGACGAGCACCTCGTGGCCCGCCCTGACCCAGCCTCCGCCGAGCGCCCGTGCCATCGCTCCCGTACCCATGATTCCCACCTGCATCGGGCGTCCTCCCTCACGTACCGTTGTGCGTGCTGTCGTGAACGACCTTAGGCGGGGGGCGACTTACCGAATGGTTACCGACAGGGACTCCGACCGGCATCCCGACAGGGGCCCCGACCGGCTCCTCGCGGACTGCCGGGCGCGGCTCGGTTTCGACCTGCTCGCGAACACCTGGAACGGGGTCGTCCTGTACGCGCTCGCGGACGGGCCGCGGAGGCCCGGCGAGCTGCGGACGGCGATCGGCGGGATCAGCGCGAAGGTCCTGACGGAGACCCTGCGGCGGCTTGAGGGGTACGCGCTGGTGGAGCGGCGGGCGTACGAGGAGACCCCGCCCCGGGTCGAATACGCGCTGACCGCGCTCGGGCGTTCGCTGCTCGGGCCGATCGAGGCGCTGGGCCGGTGGTCGGTGGAGTACGGGGACGCGTTCGCGGCGGCGCAGGGGTGGGACGAGGGGTAGGTCGTCCCGACCTCTCTGGAGGCGCACGTGCGACTGCCCGGGGGCTCCCGTCCGGCTTCCCCGGAGCCGTTCGTCCCGGACTCTTCGGAGGCTCCCCTCCGACTGCCCCGGAGCCGTTCGTTCCGACTTCCCCGGGGCCGGGGCCGACTGGCACTCTTCCCCTGTCCAGTCGGGCTCTCATCCGGGGGAATCCCTTTGTCTGCCACCGATCCCTATGTGGTCACGCTCGCTCCGCACGTGCACGCCTTCGTCCAGCCCGACGGCGGCTGGTGCCTGAACAACGCCGGGTTCATCGGCGACGCGGACGAGTCGCTGCTCGTCGACACCGCCGCCACCGAGCGGCGGGCACGGCTGCTGCGCGAGGCGGTGCTCGCCGAGGGGCTGCCGCTGCCCCGGACCATCGTCTCCACCCACCACCACGGCGACCACACCTACGGCAACGGCGTGTTCCAGCCGGAGGCGCGGATCGTGGGCCACGAGAACTGCCGCGCCGAGCAGATCGCCGCCGGACACCAGCTCCATCTGCTGTGGCCGCAGACCGACTTCGGGCGCGTCGACATCCTGCCGCCCTCCGTCACGTACAGCGAGCGGCTCACCCTGTACGTCGGCGGGATCGAGGTCCGGGTGCTCCACCCGGGCGCCGCGCACACCACGGGCGACTCCATCGTCCATCTCCCGGAGCAGGGCGTCGTCTTCACCGGCGACCTGGTCTTCCACGGCGGGACGCCGTTCCTGCCGATGGGCTCGCTCGCCGGTTCGCTGCGCGCGCTCGATCTGCTGCGGTCACTCGACGCGCCGACGGTGGTGCCGGGGCACGGGCGGGTGACCGACCCCTCGGCGTACGACACCACGGAGCGGTACCTGCTGTGGGTGCGGGAACTGGCCGCCGAGGGGTACGCGAAGGGCGCCACACCGTTGGAGACGGCTCGGGAGGCGGACCTCGGCGAGTTCGCCGCGTGGCGGGAGAGCGAGCGGCTGGTGGCGAACCTGCACCGGGCGTACGCGGAGCTGGAGGGGCTGCCGGAGGGGTCGCCGCTGGATCCTGTGGCGGTGTTCGGGGACATGGCGGCGATGAACGGCGGGGTGCCGGTGGCTTGCCACGCGTAGCGGTCCGTCGCGGGCCGGCGCCCGCCCGTTGTGGGCAGTCGTCCCTCCCCCAGACTCCGTCCGGGAGGTACCCCCTGGGCAAGGGGGTCCCCCTGCCCCGCGGGACGATTGCCCACACGGCAGCGGGCGCGGGCCCACACGGGCGCGGGGTGGAGGCCCGGCCGGGCGCAGGGGTCACCAGTGGTTCGGGGTCCAGTTCGGGTGCGTCGTTCGCATCGCCGCCGCGTCGTCGCGGTCCCTGTACCCGCCGTCGTCCTCCAGCCAGCGCCGGTGCAGGACCGCCAGTGCCCCACGGTCCGGCTCGACCCCCAGCCCCGGTGCGTCGGAGACCCTGAGGCGGCCCTCGCGGAAGACGGGGCGCGGGGTGACGACGTCCTCCGTCTGCCACGGGTAGTGGGTGTCGCAGGCGTGCCGGAGGCCCGGCAGGGTGGCGGCGACCTGGGTCATGGCGGCGAGGCTGATGCCCAGGTGGGTGTTGGAGTGCATGGAGAGCCCGACGCCGTACGTCCGACAGAGCGCGGCCAGTTCGCGGGTGCGGTGGAGGCCGCCCCAGTAGTGGTGGTCGCAGAGGACGATCCGTACCGCGTGCTCCGCGAAGGCCTCCGGGATCTCCTCGAAGGTGGTCACGCACATGTTGGTGGCCAGTGGGACGTCCGTGCGGGCCGCGATCTCGGCCATGGCGGCGATGCCGGTCGCCGGGTCCTCCAGGTACTCCAGGACGTCCCCGAGTTCGCGGGCGACGGCGAGCGAGGTCTCCACGGACCAGGCGCCGTTGGGGTCGAGGCGGAGCGGGCGGCCGGGGAACTCCCGCGCGAGCGCCCGGACGGTCGCGACCTCCCGGTCCGGGGCGAACACCCCGCCCTTGAGCTTGAAGGAGCGGAAGCCGTACTCCCGGTCGAAGCGGCGGGCCTGGGCGACGATGCCGGCCGGGTCGAGGGCGGCGCCCCACGCGTCGGTGCCGGCCCACTTGTGGAAGAGGTAGGCGCTGTATTCGACCTCGTCGCGGACCTTGCCGCCGAGGAGGGCGTGGACGGGCAGGCCGAGGGTCCTGCCGAGCGCGTCGAGGCAGGCGGTCTCGAAGGCGGAGACGACGGAGAGGCGGAGCTTCTCGGCGGTACGGACCCCGCGCAGGCCACTCGCGTCGACCCCCGCGCCCGCGTCCGTGTCCGGAGGCGGCGCCGACTCGAAGAGAGCGTTCACGTCCGTGACCGAGCGCCCCGGAAGGGCCTCTGCCAGTGGGCGGGCGACGTCCAGGTAGACGCCGTCGCCGTACGTTTCGCCGAGGCCGCTCACCCCTCCCCTCGTGACCACTTCCACCACGAGCCGGGGCGTGTAGGGCTGATGGACGCCCTGGGTGTTGAGGAGCGGCGGGTCGGAGACGAGGATCGGGGTCAGCCGGACTTCGTCGACGATCAGCTTCGCGTCCATATCGGACTCCATTCAGCCATACGGTCGGCCGTCGGGGTGCGGGACACGCTTTCCCACCCCCCTCTGGACTGCATACCGACTGGTCGGTCATCATGAACGCCGACCGAAGCCGATCCGGAGGTACGCACGCATGAGCTCCGCCCCGCCGCCAGGACTCGACCCCGAGCAGCTGCACCGATTCCTCGACCGCGAGCGGCCCGGCCTCGTGTCCGGCCCCCTCGAAGCCCGGCTGATCGAGGGCGGCCGGTCGAACCTGACGTACGTCGTGAGCGACGGCACCGGCCGTTGGGTGGTCCGCCGGCCCCCGCTCGGCCACGTCCTCGCCACCGCCCACGACATGCGGCGCGAGCACCGGGTGATCAGCGCCCTGGCCGGGACCGATGTGCCCGTTCCCGGGACCGTGCTGCTCTGCGAGGACGAATCCGTGCTCGGCGCGCCGTTCTACGTCATGGAGTTCGTCGACGGGACTCCGTACCGCTCGGCCCGGCAGCTCGCCCCGCTCGGCCCCGAGCGCACCCGCGCGGCCGTCCTCGGCCTGGTCGACACGCTCGTCGACCTGCACGCCGTCGACCCGGAGGCCGTGGGGCTCGGCGACTTCGGGCGCCCCGAGGGCTTCCTCGACCGGCAGCTGCGCCGCTGGGGCAAGCAACTCGACGCCTCGCGCGGCCGCGAGCTGCCCGGGATCGACGAGCTGCACGCCGCCCTCGGGCGCGCGCTGCCGTCGTCCGGGACGCCGACCGTGATCCACGGCGACTACCGGCTCGACAACGTCCTCGTCGGCGAGGACGACCGGGTCCGGGCCGTCCTCGACTGGGAGATGTCGACCCTCGGCGACCCGCTCACCGACCTCGGCCTCCTCGTCATGTACAGCACGCCGCTGGACCTGCCGGACTCCCCCGTCTCCACGACCGCCACGGCCCCCGGACATCCGAGCCCCGCCGAGCTGGTCGAGCGCTACGCGGCCCGTTCGGGCCGCGACACCTCCGGACTCGCCTGGTACACGGCCTTCGCCTGGTTCAAGCTCGCCGTGATCCTGGAGGGCATCCACTACCGCTGGACCCTCGGGCAGACGGTCGGCGCCGGTTTCGACCGCATCGGCGAACTCGTCCCCGTCTTCATCGAACACGGCCTGACCACCCTTCAGGAGGGCTGACCCATCATGGACTTCGCCTACGACGCCCGTACGGTCGAGCTGCGCGCCAAGCTCCTCGCCTTCATGGACGAGCACGTCTACCCGGCCGAGGCCGTCGCCGAGGAGCAGCGCGCCCGGCTCGCCTCGCCGTGGGACACCCCGCCGGTCGTGGAGGAGCTCAAGGCCGAGGCCAAGCGGCAGGGACTGTGGAACCTCTTCCTCCCTGACGCCGAGTACGGGGCCGGGCTGACCAACCTCCAGTACGCGCCGCTCGCCGAGATCACCGGCCGCAGCCCGCAGCTGGCCCCGACCGCCCTCAACTGCGCCGCCCCGGACACCGGGAACATGGAACTGCTCGCCCAGTTCGGCGACGAGGCGCAGAAGAAGCAGTGGCTGGAGCCGCTCCTCGCCGGCGAGATCCGTTCGGCCTTCGCGATGACCGAGCCCGAGGTCGCCTCCTCCGACGCGACGAACATCGAGACCCGGATCCGGCGGGACGGCGACGAGTACGTCGTCGACGGCCGCAAGTGGTACATCTCCGGGGCGATGAACCCCGACTGCCGGATCTTCATCGTCATGGGCAAGACCGACCCCGAGGGGACCGACCTCCGCCGTCAGCAGTCGATGATCCTCGTGCCGCGCGACACCCCCGGCGTCGAGGTCCGGCGCGCGATGCAGGTGTACGGGTACGAGGACCACTACCACGGCGGCCACGCCGAGGTGATCTTCGACGGGGTCCGGGTCCCGGCCGCGAACATCGTCGGCGAGGAGGGCGGCGGCTTCGCCATCGCGCAGGCACGGCTCGGCCCCGGCCGCATCCACCACTGCATGCGGCTCATCGGCATGGCGGAGCGGGCGGTCGAGCTGATGTGCCGGCGCGCGGTCTCCCGTACCGCCTTCGGCAAGACGCTCGCGCAGCAGGGCGTCGTGCAGAACTGGATCGCCGACGCCCGGGTCACCATCGAGCAGCTGCGGCTCCTCGTCCTCAAGACGGCCTGGCTGATGGACACCGTCGGCAACCGGGGCGCGCACACCGAGATCCAGGCCATCAAGATCGCGACCCCGCGCGCGGTCGTCGACATCATCGACAAGGCCGTGCAGGCGCACGGAGCCGGTGGCGTCTCGCAGGACTTCCCGCTGGCCGAACTGTGGGCGGCGGCGCGGACGCTGAAGCTGGCGGACGGTCCGGACGAGGTGCACCAGAGGTCGCTGGCGCGCCGGGAGCTGAAGAAGTACCTCTAGACCGGGTCTGGACCGGGTCTGGACCCTGCCCTGGACCGGCTCTTACGGGCGCAGGGCCCGCAGCAGGAGGTCGGCGAGGTGGTCGGCCACCTGCTGCGGGGTCAGCGGGCCGTCCGGGCGGTACCACGTCGACAGGTGGTGCACGGAGCCGAAGTGGTAGTCGACGACGAGGTCGGCGGGCGTGGCGGAGGAGAAGACGCCCGCCCGCTGGCCCTCCTCGATCAGGGCCCGGAAGCGCTCGTGGTAGCGGCGCCGCTCGGACCGGACCTGCTTGTGCTTCTCGGGGCTCAGGTGGTGCATGGAGCGGAAGAAGATGGAGGCGTCGTCGAGGTTCTCGATGGTGGTGACGACGACGTCGGCCGCGGCGTCGCGCAGCCGGTCCTCGACGGGCGCGTCGGCGTCCGCGAAGGCGTCGAGCCGTTCCTGCTGGAGGCGCAGGACGCGGGAGTAGACCTCCTGGAGGAGGTCCTCCTTGGAGCCGAAGTAGTGGTAGAGGGCGCCCTTGGTGACCCCGGCGGCCTCGACGATCTCCTGGACGGAGGTGCGGTCGTAGCCCCGCTCGGCGAAGAGCCGGGTGGCGGCGGCGAGGAGCCTCTGGGGGACGGGGGTGCCGCTCCCGTCCGTCGTCCTGGCCATGCTCCGCCGCCTTCCGTGGTGATCGTTTTCGGTCATGGGAACGCGTTCCCGCCGCTAGATCTTCCCATCCGTCGCGACTACGCCTGACGGGTGGCCGTCTCCCAGGTCTGCTGGACGTGGTTCATCGTGCCGAGCCACCGCTCGGGGTCGGTGGCGCGGTTGCGGTAGTAGCCGGCGACCTCGGGGTGGGGCAGGACGAGGAAGCGGTCGGCCCGGATGGCGTCGAGGAGGGCGTCGGCGACGTCCTCGGGCTCGATGGCCGTGGGGGCGAGGACGAGCTCGCCGGCGGATCCGGCGGCGGTGAGCATGTCCGTACGGACGCCCTGCGGGCAGATGGCGTGGACCTTCAGGCCGCGGTGGCGGTAGGTGAGGGACAGCCATTCCGCGAAGGCGTACGCGCCGTGCTTGGAGACGCTGTACGGCGCCGCGCCGATCATGGTGAGCAGTCCGGCGGCGGAGACGGTGGAGACGAAGCGGCCGCTGCCGCGCTCCAGCCACTCCGGGAGGAGGGCGCGGGCCGCGCGGACGTGGGCCATGACGTTGACGTCCCAGGCGGCGGCCCAGACGTCCTCGTCGGCGAAGGCGTCACCCGGCGAGGAGAGTCCGGCGTTGGCGCACCAGACGTCAACGGTGCCGCCGAGGGCTTCACGGGCCTCGTCGACGACGGCGGAGGCGTCGCCGGGAACGGGGACGGCGCCGATCTCCTCGGCGACGGCCTTGGTGCGCCCGGGGTCGAGGTCGTTGACGACGACGCGGGCGCCCTCGGCGGCGAAGCGGCGGGCAAGGGCGGCGCCGATGCCGCCGCCCGCTCCGGTGACGACGACGCCGGCGCCGTGGAGCTCGTTCGTGTCCGCGGTCATGGACCCACCTCTCGGCCGTGATGGTCAGCTGCCAGGATCGGGACAGACTAACCGGTCGGTATGGAGTGGCGGAAGACCCGTTCCGCACGCCTCGTTCCCCGGGGCGGTCAGGAGCGCTAGCGTGCGTGCCCATGTCACTCCCGTCACTCCGAGGAGGTCCTCCCGCATGAGCCTGTCGCGACGGAGTCTGCTGGCCGCCGGAGGCGCCCTGGGGGCGGCCACGGCCACCGCCCCCGCATCCGCCGCCCCCGGTCACGGCCGGGTGCGGACCGGCTTCGAGCGGCTCGCGGCCGACGGGTACGCCCTCCTCGCCGGCGAGCGGGTCGGCATCGTCACCAACCCGACCGGCATCACCCCGGACGCGCGCCACGTCGTCGACGTCATGCACGCCGACGAGCGGGTGGACCTCGTCGCCGTCTTCGGCCCCGAGCACGGCTTCCGGGGCACCGCCCAGGCGGGCGGCTCCGAGGGCCGGTACGACGATCCGGCGACCGGGCTGCCCGTCCACGACACGTACCTGAAGAGCGGGCAGTCCCTCGCGGACGTCTTCACCGCCTCCGGTGTGGACACGGTCGTCTTCGACGTCCAGGACGTCGGCGCCCGCTTCTACACGTACATCTGGACGCTGTACGACTGCATGGTGGCCGCCGCCCTCGCCGGGAAGCGGTTCGTCGTCCTGGACCGGCCGAACCCGGTGACCGGGCGGGCGGCGCTCGGGCCCGTCCTGGACCGGGCGTTCGCGACCTTCGTCGGGCGGGAGCCGATCGCGCAGGCACACGGCATGACGGTCGCCGAGCTGGCCGGTCTCTTCAACGGCGAGTTCCTGGCCGCGCCCGTCGCCCTGGAGACCGTACGGATGACGGGGTGGCGGCGGTCGGAGTTCTTCGACGCGACCGGGCTGCCGTGGGTGCCGCCCAGCCCGAACATGCCGACGCCGGACACCGCGCTCGTCTACTCCGGCACGTGCCTCTTCGAGGGCACGAACCTCTCCGAGGGGCGCGGCACCACCCGCCCCTTCGAACTCCTCGGCGCCGAGGGCATCGACCGGCGGTGGGCGGAGGCGGCGAACGCCCTCGGCCTGCCCGGGGTCCGGTTCCGCGAGGCGTACTTCGCCCCGACCTTCTCCAAGTTCCAGGGGAAGACGATCGGCGGGGTGCAGCTGCACGTCGACGACCGGGACTCCTTCGACCCGGTACGGACCGGGATCGGGCTCCTCGTCACCGCCCGCAGCTCGTGGTCGGGCTTCGCCTGGCGGGCGGACCACTGGATCGACAAGCTGACCGGTTCGACCCGGGTACGGACCCTGATCGACGCGGGCGCGGGCGTCGACGAGGTCGTCG
>NZ_MWIG01000694.1:0-2552 GCF_002156145.1 Streptomyces sp. NRRL B-24572
GGGCGAGCTCGCCCGCCAGGATGTACGCGCCGGTGAGGGCGAGGCCCGTGCCCTGGCCGGAGGCGGGGGAGGTGCAGTGGGCGGCGTCGCCGAGCAGGACGACCCGGCCGGTGGACCAGTGGTCCAGCTCCACGAGGGCGATGGAGTCCAGGTAGAAGTCGTCGGCCTCGGCGGCGTGCCCGAGCAGGCGCGGGATCTCCCAGCCGTCGCCCTGGAAGGTGCGGGTGAGGAAGCGCTTCTGGGCGGCGGTGTCGCGGTGGTCGGGCTGCTCCTGGGGGGAGGAGAAGATGAAGAGGTTCTTGGCATCGGTCTCGCCGGCGGAGCTGTAGACGCAGGTCAGCTTCCCGGGGAGCGCGTGGTACGTCTCCCAGCGGTCCAGGCCCAGGTGGTTGGGGGCCGTGAAGATGGAGATGTACGCGCCGAGGTGGCGCTTGAACCGCTCCTCCGGGCCGAAGACGAGCTTCCGGGTGTGGGAGTGGAGTCCGTCGGCGCCGACGACCAGGTCGAAGCGGCGGACGGCGCCGGACTCGAAGGTGACGGTGACGCCGTCGGTGTCCTCCGCGAGGGAGGCGATCGAGTCGCCGAAGACGTACTCGACGTCCTCGCGGGTCCGGTCGTACAGGATGCGTGCGAGCTCGCCGCGCATGATCTCGTCGTCCTCCTCGACGCGTCCGCCGAAGATGTCGGCGGGCAGTTCGCCGATGGTGCGGCCGGCGTCGTCGACGTACGAACCGCCGCGCATGTCCGTGGAGTTGGCGCGGATCTCGTCGAGGATCCCCATCCGGCGGCAGACCTCGATCGCGGTGCCGCGGATGTCCACCTTGTAGCCGCCGGTGCGCAGTTCGGGGGCGCGCTCGACGACGGTGGGGGCGAAGCCGTAGCGGTGCAGCCAGAGGGCGAGGGCGGGGCCGGCGATCGAGGCGCCGGAGATCAGGACGGTCTTGGCGGTGCTGGTCATGGCAGGACTCCTTGTCGGGTGTCTGCGGGCCGTTCTCCTGCCCGCAGACATGACTATACGGATGTCCTACACGGTTGTCTATGACGCTTGTATAGATTCCTCGGCGGCCGGTCAGCCGCGGCCCAGGACCACCGTCCCCGAGGAGCAGAACCAGCCCCCCGTCCCCGAGGCCACCGCCAGCTCCGGCAGCGATCCGTCCGGCCTCCGCACCTGCAACCCCGGTGCCTCGCCCCGCAGTTGGCGCACCGCCTCCACGAGCAGGAACAGGCCCCGCATCCCCGGATGGCAGGCCGAGAGTCCGCCGCCGTCCGTGTTCACCGGCAGCCCGTCCTTCTCCTGGACGAACGCCCCGCCCTCGCCCTTCGCGCAGAAGCCCAGGTCCTCCAGGGTCACCAGGGTCATGTAGGTGAAGGCGTCGTAGATCTCGGCGACGTCGATGTCCGCGGGGCGCACGCCCGCCCGCTCGAAGGCGAGCCGGCCGCTGACGGCCGCCGGGGAGACCGTGAAGTCCTCCCACTCGGACATCGTGGTGTGCGAGACGTGCTCACCCGTGCCGAGCACCCACACCGGGGCCGTACGGCAGTCCTGGACGTACTCCTCGGCCGCCAGCAGCACCGCGCAGCCGCCGTCGCTGCGGATGCAGCAGTGCAGCTTGGTGAACGGGTCCGCGATCATCGGCCCGTCCAGGACCTCGTCGACGGTGATCGGCTCGCGGAACATCGCCTCCGGGTTCAGCGCCGCGTTCGCCCGCGCCCGGACGGCCACCTCCGCGAGCTGCTCCAGGGTCGTGCCGTACTCGTGCATGTGGCGGCGGGCGGCCATCGCGTACTTGGCGATCAGGGTGTGCCCGTACGGGACCTCGAACTGCAGCGGGCCGCGCGCGCCGAAGGAGAGGTTCGAGGTGCGGCGCCGGGCCCGGATGTCGGCGCGGGCGGTGGAGCCGTACACGAGCAGGACCGCGTTCGCGTGGCCCGCGGCGATCGCGTCGGCGGCGTGCGCGGCCATGACCTCCCAGGTGGCGCCGCCGACGGCGGTCGAGTCCACCCAGCGGGGGCGCAGGCCCAGGTATTCGGCGACCTCGACCGGTGCGAGCGTGCCGAGGCCCGCCGAGGCGAGGCCGTCGATCAGCGAGCGGTCCAGGCCGCTGTCCGCGAGGGCGCGCCGGGCGGCCTGGGCGTGCAGGGCGTAGGGGGTGGCCTCGTCGACCCGGCCGCAGTCGGAGAGGGAGACGCCGACGACGGCGACGCGGCGGGTGCTGCGTGTGGTGGTGGGCATGAATCTGACGGTACATCAGATTCCTTGAATCGGGACCGGCGCTTCTCTGGGCAACGGGACCTGCACCGCCCTAGCATGACGCACCGTCAGATACGGAGGGAGCCCCATGGACGCCGCCGAAACCGCCGCGCTCGACGCCCCGCGAACGGAACCGCCCGACGAGCCGCCGAGCACCGCGCCGCTCACCCCGGCCGGGCACGAGATCCGCCGCACCCTGCGGGACCTCCTGGCCGAGCACGCCGGGCCCAGAGGGCGGCGTCGTAGCCCTCGGGGGTGGCGGTGGCGGCGCGGTTCTCACGGGGCCCGGCGTGCTCGGCCA
>NZ_MWIG01000695.1:0-4812 GCF_002156145.1 Streptomyces sp. NRRL B-24572
TCACCATCGGGCGCCCGATGCCGCTCATCCTGACCCGCCGCTCCGAGAACGCCACCGTGACCCAGTGCCACACCGGCACCCGGGACCTCTCGGCGCACCTGCGGGGCGCCGACATCATCGTCGCGGCGGCCGGTGTCCCGCACCTCATCAAGCCCGAGGACGTGAAGCCGGGCGCGGCCGTCCTCGACGTCGGCGTCTCGCGCAACGGCGAGGGCAAGATCGTCGGCGACGTGGACCCTGGCGTCGCCGAGGTGGCCGCCTGGATCTCCCCGAACCCCGGCGGCGTGGGCCCGATGACCCGTGCGCAGCTCCTCGTCAACGTCGTCGAGGCCGCCGAGCGCGCGGCCGCGGCGCTCTGAGGTGACCTCCGGGACGCCGGGGGCGCCCGGCAATCCGGACGAAGCCGCGTCGCGGGCCGGAGGAACGGCGCCCGCCGCGGACGGTTCCAAGGCCGCGCCCGCCGCGGGCGGTTCCCAAGCCGCGCCTGCCGCAGGCGGTTTCAAGCGTCCGAAGCCCACCGTCGTCACCGCCGGTACCGCGCGCCCCGAGGGCGGGCGCCGGGCCGCCCCCGGCGACGCCCCGGCGCCCGCCCGCCAGTGGCCGCTGCTCACGGTCCTCGTGCTCGCCGGGCTCGGTCTGCTCGTGGTGGGGACGGACCCCTTCCCGGAGTCCTTCCAGTCCTTCCGGGTGGGGGCGATCCTGGTCGGGGCCGCGCTCCTCGCGGGCGCGGCGATGCGCCGGGTGGTGCCGTCCGTCGGCATGCTGGCCGTCCGCTCCCGCTTCACGGACGTGATCACGTACGGGGTGATGGGCGGCCTGATCGTGCTGCTCGCGCTCATGGTCCAGCCGGATCCGTGGCTGCGGATCCCGTTCCTGGAGGACGTGCTCCACCTCACGGTGACGTAGCCCGTCGGCCTTTCGGCCCGTGAAGTGCGGCGCCCGCCCTCTCCCCCGTGGGAGGGCGGGCGCCGTCATGATCAAGGGTCATGTACGTGCCAAGGTCGGTTCAAGCTCCGTCGGCGCGCTGTGGCACGGAAGTGACCATTCCGCTACGTCGGCTCCGCACCCGCCGGGCGCCCCGAAACCTCCCGGACGGGCGCCCGGAGCCTCCCCGGACGGGCGCCCGGAGCCTCCCCGGACGGGTGGCAGTGAGCCGGACCACAAGGGGATGGGGATTCGCGGGGGTCCGGGTCGGATAGCCTGACCGCTGGATATCTCTTCACGTCGAGACACCGATCGATCGCGTGATCGATCGTCGATCAGGGGAGCCGTCCAGCATCAGGGGCAGGGACCCCCACCGCCAGCTGTCTTACGGAGATCGCCATGACCCGCACTCCCGTGAATGTCACCGTGACCGGCGCGGCCGGCCAGATCGGCTACGCGCTGCTCTTCCGCATCGCCTCCGGCCACCTGCTCGGCGCGGACGTGCCGGTCAAGCTGCGCCTCCTCGAGATCCCGCAGGGCGTGAAGGCCGCCGAGGGCACCGCCATGGAGCTCGACGACTGCGCGTTCCCGCTGCTCAAGGGCATCGACATCTTCGACGACCCGAACAAGGGCTTCGAGGGCGCCAACATCGGTCTGCTCGTCGGCGCCCGCCCGCGCGGCCCGGGCATGGAGCGCGGCGACCTGCTCGCCGCCAACGGCGGCATCTTCAAGCCGCAGGGCGAGGCCATCGCCGCGCACGCCGCGGACGACATCAAGGTCCTGGTCGTCGGCAACCCGGCCAACACCAACGCCCTGATCGCCC
Source organism: Streptomyces sp. NRRL B-24572 (assembly GCF_002156145.1). Lineage (NCBI taxonomy): Bacteria > Bacillati > Actinomycetota > Actinomycetes > Kitasatosporales > Streptomycetaceae > Streptomyces > Streptomyces sp. NRRL B-24572. The sequence goes on from NZ_MWIG01000695.1 coordinate 1,748, forward strand.
AGTCCGCCGCCAAGGGCGTCCCGGCCGAGCGCTTCACCGCGATGACCCGCCTGGACCACAACCGCGCCCTGACGCAGCTGGCCCAGAAGACCGGCTCCTCGGTCACGGACATCAAGCGCCTCACCATCTGGGGCAACCACTCCGCGACGCAGTACCCGGACGTCTTCCACGCGGAGATCGCCGGCAAGAACGCCGCCGAGGTCGTCAACGACCAGGCGTGGCTGGCCGACACCTTCATCCCGACCGTCGCCAAGCGCGGCGCCGCGATCATCGACGCCCGTGGCGCGTCCTCCGCGGCCTCCGCCGCCAACGCCGCCATCGACCACGTCTACACCTGGGTCAACGGCACCGCCGAGGGCGACTGGACCTCCATGGGCGTCCCGTCCGACGGCTCCTACGGCGTCCCGGAGGGCCTGATCTCCTCCTTCCCGGTCACCTGCAAGGACGGCAAGTACGAGATCGTCCAGGGCCTGGAGATCAACGAGTTCTCCCGCGCCCGCATCGACGCCTCGGTCAACGAGCTCGTCGAGGAGCGCGACGCGGTCCGCGAGCTCGGCCTCATCTGAGGCCGGTTCCGGGCTGAGTCCGGCTTCCCGGACTGAGTCCGGCTCCACAGTCCCGGCGCCCCCGGGCCGTACGACCGACCGTACGGCCCGGGGGCGCCGTTTCATGTGTCCTCAGAGGCCGTTCGTCTCCCGGAGGCCCGTCGCCAGGGACGTCACGCCCTCCAGGGTCCGCACCAGCAGACCGTCCCCGAAGGTGATCCTGGTGGCACCCAGGCGGCCCAGTTCCGGGAAGCCCGGACCGCCCCGGACCGCCAGCGCGTTGACCGGCAGGTCGCCGAGGGCGGCGCGTAGGGCCGGGAGGTCGGTGGGCGGGGCCGCGATCGGGTAGACGCAGTCCGCGCCCGCCGACGCGTAGAGCTCGGCCCGGGCGATCGCCTCCGCCAGCGGGTCGGACGCCCGGCGGATGTACACGTCCACGCGCGCGTTGACGAAGAGTCCGGGGCCCGCCGCGGCCCTCACCTCCGCCAGCCAGTCCGCGTGCGCCTGCGGGTCCCTGAGCGCCCGGTCGGGGCCGCTGTCCTCCAGGTTGACGCCGACCGCCCCGAACTCCCGCACCCGTTCGACCAGTTCGGCCGCCGGGAGGCCGTACCCGCCCTCCAGGTCCGCCGTGACGGGGACGGAGACGGCGCGGACGATCCGCGCCACCGCGGCGAACATCTCCGCCGCCGGGGTCGCCCCGTCCTCGTACCCGAGGGAGGCCGCGATCCCCGCGCTCGGCGTGGCGAGCGCCGGATGCCCGGCCGCCTCGAAGGCGCGTGCGCTCGCCGCGTCCCACGGGCCGGGCAGCACGAGCGGACTGTCGGCGGGCCGGTCCCGGTGGAGGGCCCGGAACGTCTCGGCGCTCATGCGGGGCGCGGGGTGTAGTGGCCGGGCGTCATCCGGGTGGTGACGCCGATCCGGTTCCAGGCGTTGATCGTGACGATCGCGGCGATGACCCGGGCGAGCTCGGTCTCGTCGAAGTGCGCGGCGGCCTTCGCGTACACCTCGTCGGGGACGGAGCCGTCGGTGAGGACGGTGACGGCCTCGGTGAGGGCGAGCGCGGCGAGTTCGCGCTCGGTGTAGAAGTGCCGGGACTCCTCCCAGGCGGAGAGCAGCACGATCCGCTCGATGCTCTCGCCCTCGGCCAGCGCGTCCTTGCTGTGCATGTCGATGCAGAACGCACAGCGGTTGAGCTGCGAGGCCCGGAGCTTGATCAGGTGGTACAGGGTCGGGTCGATGTCCTTCGCGGCCGCCGTCTCCAGCCGGACCATCGCCCGGTAGAACTCGGGGAGGTGCTCGGGGAGGGACATCCGGGGCGCGTGCTCGTGGGCGTACGCGGTCTGCTCTGTCTCTACCGTCGTCATGCCGTCCACCGTACGAAGCCGATGGCGCACCGGTATGGTCCATTTCCATGGCGAACGACTGGGCCACTTTCGGGGCCGACCTCCATCTGGAAGTCCGCGGCACCCGGCTCCGCGCGGGCCTCATGGACGCCCTGCGGGAGGCGGTCCGCAGCGGACGCCTGGAGGCCGGTACGCGGCTGCCGTCCTCCCGCCAGCTCGCCGCCGACCTCGGCATGGCCCGCAACACCGTCGCCGACGCGTACGCCGAGCTGGTCGCCGAGGGCTGGCTCACCGCCCGGCAGGGCTCCGGGACCCGCGTCGCCCGCCGGGCCGCGCCGCGCCCGCCGGCGCCGTCGTTCCCCACGCTCTCGGCTTCGCTCGAGCAGGGGAGACCCCATTCGCCGCGCCCGTCGGCCCCGCCGGCCGGTACGGGCCGGGGCCGGCCCGCCGCGCCCGTGCACAACCTGAACTCCGGCACCCCCGACCTCGCCTCCTTCCCGCGCGCCGACTGGCTCAAGGCGTACCGCCGGGCCCTCACCGACGCCCCCAACGAGGCCTTCGGGTACGGCGATCCGCGCGGCAGGCCCGAACTGCGCGCCGCGCTCGCCGAGTACCTCGCCCGCGCCCGGGGCGTGCACGCCCGGCCCGAGCGGATCGTGGTCTGCGCGGGCTTCGTGCACGGCCTGATGCTGATCGGCCAGGTGCTGCGGGCCCGGGGCGTACGGGACGTGGCCGTCGAGTCGTACGGGCTCGGTCTCCACGACGGCCTCCTGAGAAGGGCCGGACTCGGCACGCCCGTCCTGGCCTTCGACGAACGCGGCACGAGGACCGAGGAGTTGGCCGCCCTCGACGGGTGCGGGGCGGTCCTCATGACGGCCGCCCACCAGTACCCGCTGGGCGGCGCCCTGCCCCCGGACCGGCGGGCGGCGGTCGTCGACTGGGCGCGGGCCTCAGGCGGCTTCGTCCTGGAGGACGACTACGACGGGGAGTTCCGCTACGACCGGCAGCCGGTCGGAGCCCTCCAGGGCCTCGACCCCGAGCGCGTCGTCTACTTCGGCACCGCGAGCAAGTCCCTCGCGCCCGGCCTCCGCCTCGCCTGGATGGTCCTGCCGAAGGGCCTGGCGACGGAGGTGGCGGCGGCGAAGGGGGACGTGGACTGGTCGTCCGGCGCGCCGGA
>NZ_MWIG01000696.1:0-5957 GCF_002156145.1 Streptomyces sp. NRRL B-24572
CCCCGGCCGGGGGGCCCTGCCGGGGCCTCACGCCTTGCGAGTGCGGGCCGTCGCCTTCTTGGCGGTGGCCGTCTTCTTCGCGGGGGCCGCGACCTTGGCGGCGGTCTTCTTCGCGGGAGCCACGACCTTGGCGGCGGTCTTCTTCGCGGGAGCCTTCGTCGCCGCCTTCTTCGTCCCGCGCGCTGCGGGGATCGTCGCGGCGTCGCTGATCCGGTCGGCGCCGAGGATCTCGCGGAGGAACTTGCCGGTGTGGCTCGCCGGGACCGAGGCGACCTCCTCCGGCGTGCCCTCGGCGATCACCAGACCGCCGCCGCTGCCGCCTTCCGGGCCCATGTCGATGACCCAGTCCGCGGTCTTGATGACATCGAGGTTGTGCTCGATGACGATCACCGAGTTGCCCTTGTCGACCAGGTTGGACAGGACCTTGATCAGCTTCGAGATGTCCTCGAAGTGGAGACCGGTGGTCGGCTCGTCCAGGACGTAGACCGTGCGGCCCGTCGAGCGCTTCTGGAGCTCGGAGGCGAGCTTCACGCGCTGCGCCTCGCCGCCGGAGAGCGTCGGCGCGGACTGGCCGAGGCGGACGTAACCGAGGCCGACCTCGTTGAGCGTGCGCAGGTGCCGGGCGATGGTCGGAACGGCCTCGAAGAAGTCGAGGGCCTCCTCGATCGGCATGTTCAGGACTTCGGCGATGGACTTGCCCTTGTAGTGGACCTCCAGGGTCTCCCGGTTGTACCGGTCGCCGTGGCAGACCTCGCACGGGACGTACACGTCCGGGAGGAAGTTCATCTCGATCTTGATCGTGCCGTCGCCGGAGCAGTTCTCGCAGCGGCCGCCCTTGACGTTGAAGGAGAAGCGGCCGGGCAGGTAGCCCCGTACCTTGGCCTCCATCGTCTCGGCGAAGAGCTTGCGGACGTGGTCGAAGACGCCGGTGTACGTCGCCGGGTTCGACCGCGGGGTGCGGCCGATCGGGGACTGGTCGACGTGCACGACCTTGTCGACGAGCTCGTCGCCGTCCACGCGCGTGTGCCGTCCGGGCACCGACTTGGCGCCGTTCAGCTCGCGCGCCAGGTGGGTGTAGAGGATGTCGTTGACCAGGGTCGACTTGCCGGAGCCGGAGACTCCGGTGACGGCGGTGAGGACGCCCAGCGGGAAGGAGACGTCGATGTCCCGCAGGTTGTTCTCGCGGGCCCCGTGCACGGTGAGCCGGCGTCCGGGGTCCACCGGGCGGCGGATGTCCGGGGTGGCGATCGACCGGCGGCCGGACAGGTACTGCCCGGTCATCGACTCCTCGTTGGCGAGGAGCTCCTTCAGGGAGCCGGAGTGGACGACCTTGCCGCCGTGCTCGCCGGCGCCGGGGCCGATGTCGACGACCCAGTCGGCGACCTTGATGGTGTCCTCGTCGTGCTCGACGACGATGAGCGTGTTGCCCATGTCCCGGAGCCGGACCAGGGTCTCGATGAGCCGGTGGTTGTCGCGCTGGTGGAGGCCGATGGACGGCTCGTCGAGCACGTAGAGCACGCCGACGAGGCCGGAGCCGATCTGGGTGGCGAGCCGGATGCGCTGGGCCTCGCCACCGGAGAGCGTGCCCGCCGCCCGGTTGAGCGAGAGGTAGTCGAGGCCGACGTCGACGAGGAAGCGCAGCCGCTCGTTGACCTCCTTGAGGACCCGCTCGGCGATCTTCTTGTCGCGGGCGTTGAGCGTGAGGCGGGAGAGGAACTCGGCGCAGTCGCTGATCGACATCGCGGAGACCTCGGCGATGGACTTCTCCATGACCGTGACCGCGAGGACGATCGGCTTGAGGCGGGTGCCCTCGCAGGTGGGGCAGGGCACCTCGCGCATGTAGCCCTCGAAGCGCTCGCGGCTGGAGTCGCTCTCGGCCTCGCTGTGCCGCCGCTTGACGAAGGAGACGGCGCCCTCGAAGGCCGGGGTGGTGTACGCCCGCTCGCGGCCGTACCGGTTGCGGTAGCGGACCTCGACCTGGGTCTTGTGGCCGTACATCAGGGCCTTCTTGGCGCGCTGCGGAAGACCCGCGTACGGGATGTCCGTGCGGAAGCCGAGGGCCTGGGAGAGGCCGCCGATGAGCCGGCCGAAGTACTCCTTGGTGTGGCCGTGCGACCAGGGGTGGATGGCGCCCTCGTCGAGGGACCTCTCCTCGTCGGGGACGACCAGCTCCGGGTCGACCTCCATGCGGGTGCCGATGCCGGTGCAGTCGGGGCAGGCGCCGAAGGGCGAGTTGAAGGAGAAGGAGCGCGGCTCCAGCTCCTCGAAGGACAGGTCGTCGTACGGGCAGTAGAGGTGCTCCGAGTACATCTTCTCGCGCTCGGGGTCGTCCTCGGCGAGGTCGACGAAGTCGAGCACGACCATGCCGCCGGAGAGTCCGAGCGCGGTCTCGACGGAGTCGGTGAGCCGGCGCTTGGCGCTGTCCTTCACGGTGAGGCGGTCGACGACCACCTCGATCGTGTGCTTCTCCTGCTTCTTCAGCGTCGGCGGCTCGCTGAGCTGGATGGTCTGCCCGTCGACGCGGGCGCGGCTGTAGCCCTTGGTCTGGAGGTCGGCGAAGAGGTCGACGAACTCGCCCTTCCGCTCGCGCACGAGCGGGGAGAGCACCTGGAAGCGGCTGCCCTCGGGGAGCTCCAGGACCTTGTCGACGATGGCCTGCGGCGACTGGCGGGAGATGGGACGGCGGCACTCGGGACAGTGCGGCTTGCCGATGCGGGCGAAGAGCAGACGGAGGTAGTCGTAGACCTCCGTGATGGTGCCGACCGTCGAGCGCGGGTTGCGCGAGGTCGACTTCTGGTCGATGGAGACCGCGGGCGAGAGACCTTCGATGAAGTCGACGTCCGGCTTGTCCATCTGGCCGAGGAACTGCCGGGCGTACGAGGAGAGCGACTCGACGTACCGGCGCTGCCCCTCGGCGAAGATCGTGTCGAACGCGAGGGAGGACTTGCCCGACCCCGAGAGCCCGGTGAAGACGATGAGGGAGTCACGCGGGAGGTCGAGCGAGACGTTCTTGAGGTTGTGCTCGCGAGCGCCACGGACGATGAGACGGTCGGCCACGCCGGTCCGCACCTTTCTTGAGAGAGCGGATATGCCTGGGATGTGCCTGACACACCCAACAACCAAGGATGCCGGATGCTTCCATCGAGCCTATAGCACGCACATTCGATTTCCGGCCGCCCTGAGACCGCTTCACCCGAATGAGTGGCGGCGCGGGGAGGCGCCGGGCCGGTCGGGCCGGATCGGATCTGGCCCCACCGGCCCGGCACCCCCTAGGGTCGGCGCCATGATCGACCACGAACTCGACCTTGTCTCCGTGCGCGAGGCGACCGACCGTCTCCTCGCCGCCGCCGCCTCCTGGGACAACGCGGCGACGGCCGAGCCGTCACGGCTCCCGGGCTGGACCCGCGGCCACGTCCTCGCCCACGTGGCCCGTAACGCCGACGCCCTCGTGAACGTCCTCCAGGGCCGTCCCATGTACGCCGACGCCTCGACCCGGGACGCCGACATCGAGCGGGACGCCGGACGGCCGCTGGACGTCCAGCTCGCCGACGTGCGCGAGAGCGCCGACCGCTTCCAGGCCGCGGGCGCCGAGCCCGCCGACTGGAGCCGCACCGTCGAGCTCCGCAACGGGGTCACCGACAGCGCCTCCCGGGTCCCCTTCCGCCGCTGGGTGGAGGTGGCCCTGCACCACGTCGACCTGGGCGTCGGCTACGAGCTGGAGGACCTGCCGGAGGAGTTCGTCCAGCGGGAGATCGACTTCCTCGCGGAGCGGTTCACGGGCAACGCGGGCGTGCCGCCGACCCGGGTCCTGGCCACGGACGGCCCGGGCAGCTGGACCACCGGCTCCGCGGAGGGCTCCGAGGTGACCGTGAGCGGCCCCGCCCCCGAGCTCCTCGGCTGGCTCGCCGGCCGCCGCGACGGCTCCGCCCTGAAGACCGAGGGCGGCCCGCTGCCGGAGCTCCCCCCGCTGTAGCGGCCGCTGTCACCCTCCGGGGCTAGTCTGAGGCCATGACGTACAGCGGAGTGGTGAAGGTCGGCGGCCCGGCGGACGTGCACGAGTTGACGGACCTGATGATCTCGAAGGTCGCGGTCGGCCCGATGGACAACAACGCGTATCTGCTGCGCTGCCGGGCGACCGGCGAGCAGCTGCTGATCGACGCGGCCAACGAGGCCGGGACGCTCCTCACGCTGATCGGTGACGACGGCATCGCCGCCGTCGTCACCACCCATCGGCACGGCGACCACTGGCAGGCCCTGGAGGAGGTCGTCGCGGCGACCGGCGCCCGGACCTACGCGGGCGCGTACGACGTGGAAGGCATCCCGGTCCCGACCGACGTGCCCGTGGAGGACGGCGACACGATCCGGGTGGGCCGGGTCGAGCTGACCGCGCGCCGCCTGGTCGGGCACACCCCGGGCTCGATCGCCCTGGTCTACGACGACCCGCACGGCCACCCCCACGTCTTCACCGGCGACTGCCTCTTCCCGGGCGGCGTGGGCAACACCTGGAAGGACCCGGAGGCCTTCGCGAGCCTGATCCACGACGTGGAGACCAAGCTCTTCGCGGTCCTGCCCGACGAGTCCTGGATCTACCCCGGCCACGGCCGGGACACCACGCTCGGTGACGAGCGCCCCCACCTCGCGGAGTGGCACGAGCGCGGCTGGTGACCCGCCAGGCGCGCGGCTCACCAGCTGCGCACCTCCGTACGCCCCCGTAACCCGGGCGGCGGCGGGGTAGTTGGCGCGACATGCGCCAAAGTCACCCTCCGTCGCCGTCCCGGCCACCCTCGACCCCCTCGATGGGGCGGCTCGCCGCCGCCTCGCTCGTCGGCACCGCCATCGAGTTCTTCGACTTCTTCGTCTACGGGACGGCCGCAGCCCTCGTCCTGGGGCCGCTCTTCTTCCCCACCTTCTCGCCGCTGGCCGGGACCCTGGCCGCCTTCGGCACCTTCGCCGCCGGCTTCCTCGCCCGCCCTCTCGGCTCGGTCCTCTTCGGGCACGTCGGCGACCGGTACGGCCGGCGGCCGGTCCTCTTCGCCTCGCTGCTCCTGACCGGCTGCGCCACGGTCGCGGTCGGCTGCGTCCCGACGTACGCGACACTCGGCATCGCCGCCCCGGTGCTGCTGCTCACCCTCCGCTTCCTGCAGGGGCTCGGCCTGGGCGGCGAGTGGGGCGGGGCGGTCCTGCTCACCGCCGAGCACGCCCCCGAGCACCGGCGTGCGCTGTGGGCGAGCTTCCCGCAGGTCGGCCCGTCGATCGGTTTCCTCCTGGCGAACGGGGTGGTGCTGGCGCTCACCGCCGGGCTGAGCGACGCGGAGTTCCGCTCCTGGGGCTGGCGGGTGCCGTTCTGGGCGGCGGGGCTGCTCGCGCTCGTCGGGCTGCTGCTGCGTTCCTCGCTGGCGGAGACACCGCAGTTCGAGGAGCTGTCCGCCTCCGGGCGGCGCGCGGGCGCCCCGCTGGCGGAGGTCCTCCGCGACCACTGGCGGCTCGTCCTGCTGACGGCGGGGGCGCTCGCGGTCGGGTACGCCGTCTTCTACACGGTCTCCACCTGGGCACTGGCCTACGGCACCGAGCGGCTCGGGGTGAGCAGCACCGTGATGCTGACCTGCGTGATGGCGGCGGTGGCGGTCATGGGCGCGGTCACCCCGTTCGTGGCGCTCCTCGGTGACCGCTGGGGCCGGCGCCCGCTCTGTCTGGCGGGATGCGCGGCCTCCGCGCTCTGGACGTTCCCGATGACGGCCCTGCTGCACACCGGACGGCCGCTGCTGATGTTCCTCGGGTTCCTGGGCTCGCTGCTGGCGTTCATCACGATGTTCGCGGTGATCGCCGCGTACCTCCCGGAGCTGTACGAGCCCCGCGTCCGCTGCACCGGCGCCGCCGTCGGCTACAACCTGGCGGGCGTCCTGGGCGGTGCGCTGACGCCGATCGTCGCCACCACCCTCTCGGACGGCGGCTCGGGC
>NZ_MWIG01000697.1:0-9415 GCF_002156145.1 Streptomyces sp. NRRL B-24572
GGCGGCGCCATCGTGGCCACCGCGCCCGGCTGCGTCACCGTCTCCGCCGACCCCGCGCAGGTCCTCGGCGCGGTCGTCGACGCGGGCGCCGCGCTCCTCGCGGAGAGCGGCCGCCGCTGCGTCGGCGCCGGACTCGCCGCACCCTCCGCCGTCGCCGAACCCGAGGGCACCGCCCTCAACCCGCTCCACCTCGCCTGGCCCGCCGGGGCGCCGGTCCGGGAGATCTTCGCCGAGCGGGTACGGGCCGCCGGCATCGAAGGCCCCGCCTTCACCGGCAACGACGTGAACCTCGCCGCGCTCGCCGAGCACCGCCACGGCGCGGGGCGCGGCGCGCGGGACCTGCTCTGCGTGGCCACCGGTCACCGCGGCGTCGGCGGGGCGCTCGTCCTCGACGGCCGCCTCCACACCGGCAGTTCCGGCCTCGCCCTGGAGGTCGGCCACCTCACGGTCAACCCCGAGGGCCGCCCCTGCCACTGCGGCAGCCGCGGCTGCCTCGACGTCGAGACCGACCCGCTCGCGTTCCTCACGGCCGCGGGCCGGACCCCCGGCCCCGAGGTGTCGCTGCTCCAGCAGTCCCGCGACCTGCTGCGCACGAGCCCCGACGACCCGGGCGTCCGGGTCGCGGTGGGGGAGCTGATCGACCGCCTGGGTCTGGGCCTCGCGGGCCTGGTGAACATCCTCAACCCGGACCGGATCATCCTCGGCGGGCTCCACCGCGAACTCCTGGACGCGGACCCCGAGCGGCTCCGTGCGGTGGTCGCGGACCGCAGCCTCTGGGGCCGCAGCGGCGGCGTGCCGATCCTCCCGTGCACCCTGGACCACAACAGCCTGGTCGGCGCGGCCGAACTGGCCTGGCAGCCGGTGCTCGACGACCCGCTGGCGGCCCTGGGACGCGAACCGGCCTGACGGGGTCGGCCCTGCGGATCGGGGCGCCCCTCCGCCAGGGCGGCGAGCCGGGCCAGGGCCATGCGCGTGCCGGTCTCGTCGTCGGCGGCCGGACGCGAACGGTCAGACAGGCCCCGGCGAGGAGGCCGTCGGAAAACCGGTGTGCGGCGGACGGGGCACGGCGTACCGTTCCGCCCCATGACCTCTTCCGACTCGGCAGTCGAACTTCCCCCGCGCCTCGGCAGCCTCACCTTCCACGGCCCCCTCTCCGAGGCCCGCGCCACCCGCATGATCGAGCGGCTCGCGGCCACCGCGCCCGCCGACGCGCTCGACATCGGCTGCGGATGGGGCGAGTTGCTCCTCCGCCTCCTGGAGGCGGCCCCCGCCGCGAAGGGCACCGGCATCGACATCAACGCCGAGGACCTGGCCCGCGGCCGGGCCCTCGCCGAGGAGCGCGGGCTCGCCGACCGGGTCGCCTTCGTCGAGGAGTCGGCGCTCGGCACCGACCGGGGACCCGTCGACGCCGTCCTCTGCCTCGGGTCCAGCCAGGCGCTCTGCGACCCGGAGCTGCCGTACGACCCCGCCGCCGTCCTGCGTGAGCTCCGCCGGCTCGTCCGGCCCGGCGGTCGGGTCGTGCTCGGCGAGGGCTTCTGGGAGCGCACCCCGACCGAGACGGAGCTCGCCGGTATGTGGCCCGGCGCGACCGTCGGCGACCACTTCTCCCTCGGCGCGCTCGTCGACCTCGCCGTCGAGGCGGGGTTCCGGCCCGCGTGGATCGAGACGGCGAGCGCGGAGGAATGGGAGGAGTTCGAGTCGGGCTACCGCTACGACACGGAGGTCTGGCTCGCCGCCCACCCCGACCACCCGCTCGCCGCCGAGACGCGCGAGCGCGTCGACCGGCAGCGTTCCGGCTGGCTGAACGGCTACCGGGGCGTCCTCGGCATCGCCTACCTCACGCTCGTCGCGGTGGCCTGACGCTCCTCAGGCTCCTCAGAGGGCCTCGGCCCACCGCTGCCGCCCGCTGCCGAGGGGCGACCGCCTCACCACTGCCGCCCGGCGCCGAGCGCCGACCGGCCCGGTGCCGACAGGTGCAGCACCCGGAAGCGCTCGCCCTCGTCGGCGGGCGCTTCCGGGCCCGCCCACAGGGTGAGGGCGAGCAGTTCCCAGTGGCGCGGGTCCACCGCAAGTGCGGAGGCCACCACCCCGTCCCGCCGCGCCTCGCGCGCATGCCGGGTCACCGCCTCCGCCACGGCCTCGCCCGGCGGGACCCCCTCCCCGAGCGGGGTCCTGCGGCGCGTCGCGGCGCCCGGCGCCGACGCGGCCGCCGGCCCCTCCTCGTACGCCAGGCCCGTCCAGTGCTGCACCACCGGCCGGCCGAAGTCGTTCACGATGCCCTGGAAGCCGGGGCCCCAGAGGAAGGAGTTCATTCCCTCGGGGGAGGCCCACAGATAGAACGGCGCGTACTGGTTCACGGGAGACCCGGCCTCCCGCTCCCGCATCAGATACGCCTTCAGGCCGAGCCCGGGGAAGGCGTCGAGCAGGTGGCCCCTGGTCGCCACCCGCTTGCGGATGATCTCCATGTCGTAGTCGGCGGGCAGGGTGATCTCGTACTGCATCGCGTGCACGGGAAGGCTCCGGTTCTCCGAGGCGGGGTCAGCGGGCGAGCAGGGTGAGCAGTCCGCGTACGGCGGTGTCGAAGGGGGCGCGCGAACCCGTCGCGCGGGCGAGCACGTACCCGCCCTGTACGGTCGCGAGGACCGTCGCCGCGATCTCCTCCGGATCGAGACCGCCGCTCAACTCGCCGCTGTCCAGGCCCTCCCGGACGACCTCGGCGATCCGGGTGCGCACCCGGCCGAGCACCTCCTCGACGGGCGCGCGCAGCTCCGGGTCCGCGATGACCTCCGGGTCCATGGTCAGCCGCCCCACCGGGCAGCCGCGCAGGACGTCGCGCTCGCGCAGCAGGTACGCCTCGATCCGGGCGTACGCCGAACCCGTACCGCCCAGGACCGCCTCGGCCGCCGCCCCCAGCTCCTCGGCCGAGCGCCGGATGGCCGCGAGCGCCAGGTCCTGCTTGCCGGCGAAGTGGTGGTACATGCTGCCCTGGCCCGCGCCCGCCGCCTGCTGGACGGCCTTGGGGCTGGTGCCGACGTAGCCGCGCTCCCACAGCAGCTCGCGGGTCGCCTCGATCAGCCGCTCCGAGGTGTTCATGCTCATGGCGGCACTGTACATACCAGTAGGTACAGAACGGAAGGAGTGCCGACCGGGGCGACGTACTCCCGGTGTCGTACGCCAGGAGCCGCTGCCCGTACGACGACCCGGACCCCCTTCCGGAGGGAGCCTCGAACCACGGACAACACACCGAGGAGCTGAACCCTCATGAACACACTCGCGTACGCGGGTCCCGGCCCGTGGATCCTCTTCTTCCCCCTCGTCTGGGCCGCCGTCGTCATCGGGATCGTCACCGTCGTCCGCCGCGCCGGCGGGTGGCGCGCCGGCGGGTGGCGCGGTCGCGACTTCCGCTTCGGCGGCGACATGCGCCGCGACGGCGGACCGGACGAGGACTCGCCCCTCACCCTGCTCGGCCACCGCTTCGCGGCCGGGGAGATCGACGAGGACGAGTACTGGCGGCGCCTGAGCGTCCTGGAGGAGCAGTTCGGCCGCGCCGCGAACCCCAAGGGGCGCCGGACATGACGACTCCCGCCCCGCTCCCCGCCGCCCGCGTCGTCGACGCCGTCAAGGTCTACGGGCGCGGCGACACCGAGGTCAGGGCCCTCGACGGGGTGAGCGTCGACTTCCCCGTCGGCCGCTTCACCGCCGTCATGGGCCCGTCCGGCTCCGGCAAGTCCACCCTGATGCACTGCGCCGCCGGACTCGACACCCTCACCTCCGGCGCCGCCCTCGTCGGCGACACCGACCTGTCCACCCTCGACGACCGGCGCCTGACCCTGCTGCGCCGCGACCGGATCGGCTTCGTCTTCCAGGCCTTCAACCTGCTGCCGACCCTCACCGTGGCCGAGAACATCACCCTCCCGCTCGACCTCGCGGGGCACCCCGTCGACCGGGTGCGCTTCGACCGGCTCGTCGACACCGTCGGCCTGCGCGACCGCCTCCACCACCGGCCGAGCGAACTCTCCGGCGGACAGCAGCAGCGCGTCGCCGTCGCCCGGGCCTTCGTCGGCGCCCCCGAGGTCGTCTTCGCCGACGAACCCACCGGCAACCTCGACTCGCGCTCCGGCGAGGAGGTCCTGAGCCTGCTCGGCCGTACGGTCCGCGAGACCGGTCGCACGGTCGTCATGGTCACCCACGACCCGGTCGCCGCCGCCCACGCCGACGAGGTGATCTTCCTCGCGGACGGCCGGCTCGTCGACCGGATGACCGGCCCCACGGCCGACCTCGTCCTCGACCGCATGAAGGCCTTCGACGACCGCATGAAGGCCTTCGACACGGGCACCGCGACGGTCCCCGGAGGTGCGGCATGAACACCCCCGCCACCCTCAGGCTCGCCCGCTCCTCGCTCCGCGCCCACCGGCGCCGCTTCCTCGGCACCTTCGTCGCCGTCCTCCTCGGGGTCGCCTTCCTCACCGGCACCCTCGTCATGGGCGACACCCTCCGCGCGAGCTTCGACTCGATGTTCACCAGCGCCACCCGGGGCACCGACGCCATCGTCCGCAGCTCCGTCACCGTGACCGCCGCCGGCGAGGCCCAGGGCACCCGCGGCCCCGTCGCCGCCGCCCTCGCCGAGCGCCTCTCCAAGGTCCCCGGGGTCGCCGCCGCCGCGCCCCGCATCGAGGGCGCGGGCCAGCTCGTCGCCGCCGACGGCAGCCCCGTCGGCGGCAAGGGCCCGCCCACCCTCGCGGGCAACTGGATCGAGGACCCGGCACTCAACCCGTACCGCCTCGCGGAGGGACGGGAGCCGAGCGCCCCCGGCGAGGCCGTCGTCAACCGGGGCGCCGCGAAGACGGCCGGTCTCGCCGTCGGCGACACCACCGTCCTGCGCACCCCCGACCCGGTGAAGGTCACCGTCGTCGGCCTGGCCACCTTCGGCGGCGCGGACGGCATGGGCCAGGTCACCTGGACCGGCCTCACCCGCGCCGACGCGGAGAAGTACCTGACGGCGCGCCCCGGCGAGGCGACGAGCATCGCCGTACGCGCCGCGCCCGGCGTCTCCCAGGACGAACTGGTCGCCGCGCTGACGCCCGCGCTGCCCGACGGGGTCGAGGCGATCACCGGACAGCGGGCCGCCGAGGAGAACACCGAGATGATCTCCGGCCGCTTCCTCGACCTCTTCACCACCTTCCTGCTCGTGTTCAGCGGGGTCGCCGTCCTCGTCTCCGTCTTCACGATCCACAACACCTTCGCCGTCCTCGTCGCCCAGCGGACCCGCGAGAACGCCCTCCTGCGCGCGATCGGCGCCGCCCGCCGCCAGATCGTCACCGGCACCCTCGCCGAGGCGCTCGCCGTCGGACTGCTCGCCTCCCTGGCCGGGCTCCTCGCCGGGATCGGGGTGGCCGCCGGACTCCAGGCGCTGTTCCCCGCGATCGGCTTCCCGTTCCCCGAGGGCGACCTCGTCGTCGCCGGCACCTCCCTCGTGCTCCCGCTCGGCGTCGGACTCGCGGTCTGCGCCGGTTCGGCGCTGCTTCCGGCCGTACGGGCCGGGCGCACGGCCCCGCTCGCCGCGCTCCGCGAGACGGACGTGGACGACTCGGGCACCTCGCGCCGTCGCGCGCTGACCGGCGGCGCCCTGCTCGTCGCAGGCGTCGGCACGGTCCTCGTCGGCGTCCTCGGCACCCCGTCGCTGTGGCTCGCCGGGACCGGCGCCGCGCTCGCCGTCGTCGCGTTCGTGGTCCTCGGACCGGTCGCCGCCTCGCTCGCCGTACGGGTGCTCGGCCGCCCGCTGCGCGGGGTCAACCGCGGCCTCGCCCGCCGCAACGCCCTGCGCAGCCCGGGCCGTACGGCGGCGACCGCCACCGCCCTGATGATCGGGGTCGCCGTCGTCACCCTCTTCACGGTCTTCGGCGCCTCCCTCAAGGCCACCATGGACCGGACCGTCGACCGCTCCTTCGCCGGCGACGTGGCCATCAGCACGCCCTCGTTCGGTGCGGGCGGCAGCGGGCTCAGCCCCCGCCTCGCCCCGGCGGTCGCCGCGCTTCCCGAGGTCGACACCGCCGTGGGCCTGGGACGGGGCGTCGCCGAGGTGAACGGCAAGGGCCGCGCCCTCACCGTCACCGACCCGGCCGCGCTGGCCCGGGCGCTCGACCTGGGGGAGGTACGGGGCTCCCTCACCGGACTCGGTACGGACGGGCTCGCCGTCGCCGCCGACGAGGCGGCCGACTCCGGCCTGGCGCCCGGCCGGACCGCCGTCCTGACGTTCACCGACGGCAGCCGGCACACCTTCACGGTCCGCGCGGTCTACGAGCGCTCCGACCTCGCCGGCGACTACCTCGTCACCCGGGCGGCCTGGGCCCCGCACCGCACCCAGGACGCCGACCGGCTCGTCGCCGTGTCCTTCGCGGACGGCGTCGGCGCCGAGGAGGGCAAGGCCGCCGTGGCGAAGGTCGCCGACCGGTACGGCCATCCGGAGGTGCAGACCCGGGGGGAGTACGCGGAGGCCTCGGCGGGCGGCATCGACATGATGCTCACCCTCGTCTACGCGCTCCTCGCGCTCGCGGTCCTGATCGCGCTGCTCGGCATCGCGAACACGCTGACCCTCTCCGTCCACGAACGGACCCGTGAGCTCGGTCTGTTGCGGGCCGTCGGGCAGACCCGGACCCAGCTGCGGGCCGTGGTCCGCTGGGAGTCCGTCCTGGTCGCCGCCTTCGGGACGGTCGGCGGGCTCGCGCTCGGCGGCTTCCTCGGCTGGGTCCTCGTCCGCGCCTCGGGCGGATCAGGCGACAGCGCCCTCGCGTTCGCCGTACCGGCGCTGCGGCTCGCGGCCGTGGCCCTGGTCGGCCTGGTGGCGGGGGCCGTGGCGGCCTGGCGCCCGGCCCGCCGGGCGGCCCGCCTGGAGATCCTGCGGGCGATCGCCACGGAGTGAGCGTCGGGAGTGTGTGTCGGGAGTCCTCAGCCCGCCCGGCCCGCCAGGACCGGGCGGGCCACCGACGGAGCGGGGACCGGCTCGGCGGGGGCGCTGAGCGGCACACCGGGGAGTCGGCTGTACCCGACGCCCGCGAACGCGGCCTCGGCCGCGGCGCCGTACACGGCGCGCGCGCACTCCTCGACGGGGTCGGCACAGGGCGGCGCCGTGAGGGTGAACCACACGACCTTGCCGTCGGCGCCGCACGGGCGGATGCCCCAGCTCTCGCTGACCGCCCCGACGATGGCGAGCCCCCGGCCGGAGGTGGCGAGCGCGTCGGGGTCGTCCAGCAGACCGAACGCCTCCACGGGGCAGACCTCGGGGAGCCGGGGATCGTGGTCCCGGACCGAGACGGTGAGCCGGTCGAGCAGCAGCTCGACCTCGACCCTGCATCCCTTGTCCGGCTGGGCATGACGGTGCACGTTCGTCAGCAGCTCGGTCACCCCGAGGACCGCCTGGTCCACCAGGGCGTCCAACTGCCAATGTCGAAGGTGCGCGGAGATGATGCGGCGGACCTGTCCGATCCGCGACGGCAGGGCCTCAAGCTCCACCGCGTAGTACCTGCTCGGCTCGCTGATCACGGCTGCGACTCCCCGAAGTGGTCCGGAAGAAGACGAAGATTCGGATCTGTCAATGCGGTACAGAAGGGGCGGTGACCTGATCGCAGCGTCACCACCGCTGAACCCTCAGTGAGGTGGGTTCCAGACTGGCCCAGCCGTGACCGCCCCGCAACTCGCCGCGAGCCGTCGCAGCTCAGGACCGTCGCGCGGCCTTCTTCAGCGCGGCGAGGAAACGCCCCGAGGCGTGTGACTCGCTGTCATGGTCGCGGTTGCGGTCGCGGTCGGGGTCGCCGTCCCGCAGCGTCAGCCGGTACCGCGTGCCGTTCACGGTCGCCACCGTCTCGTCCGCCTTCGCGAACCACGGCCGCCCCGCCCGCACCGCCGTCACCGGCGCGCTGTCGATCTCGCTGCCGTAACTCGTGAGGAGCGCGAGGCGTCCGTCCTCGATCCGCACCTCGCCCGCGCGCGTCAGCGAGCGCGGCCAGCGCGCGATCCGTACGCCCCTGGCGCTGAACTCCGGCTCCGCCATGGCGATCCGCCCCTTTCACCCGGTTGCCGTACCCAGTGTGCCGGGCCGTCGCCGCCCGCACCAGTAGCCCGCCGGCGGGCCGTCCACAAGCGATGCCTATGGATCGTCAAAGGGAACGTTTGCCCAGGTGAGAGCGGTATTGTCGGTAGTGGGGGAGCCATGGGGCGCCACATGAGGAGAGGGACGGATGAGCACCACCCACGAGAGTGCGGCCACTGCGACGAGCACCGCGACGGCCACCGTCGACGTCGACCGCAGCGACCCGGCGTACCGGTCCTGGCTGAAGGAGGCCGTGCGCAAGGTCCAGGCCGACGCCAACCGTTCCGCCGACACCCACCTGCTGCGCTTCCCCCTCCCCGAGAAGTGGGGCATCGACCTCTACCTCAAGGACGAGTCGACCCACCCGACCGGCAGCCTCAAGCACCGGCTCGCCCGCTCGCTCTTCCTCTACGGCCTCTGCAACGGCTGGGTCCGCCCCGGAAAGCCCGTCATCGAGGCCTCCAGCGGCTCGACCGCCGTCTCCGAGGCGTACTTCGCGAAGCTCATCGGCGTCCCCTTCATCGCCGTCATGCCCCGCACGACCAGCCCCGAGAAGTGCCGGCTCATCGAGTTCCACGGCGGGCAGTGCCACTTCGTCGACGACTCGCGCACCATGTACGAGGAGGCCGCCGCCCTCGCCGAGCGCACCGGCGGCCACTACATGGACCAGTTCACCTACGCGGAGCGGGCCACCGACTGGCGCGGCAACAACAACATCGCCGAGTCGATGTACCAGCAGCTGAAGCTGGAGCGGTACCCGGAGCCCGCCTGGATCGTCGCCACCGCCGGCACCGGCGGCACCTCGGCGACCATCGCCCGCTACGTCCACTACATGCAGCACGACACCCGGATCTGCGTCGCCGACCCCGAGAACTCCTGTTTCTTCGACGGCTGGACGCACCACGACCCGAACGCCACCGCCGACTGCGGCTCGCGCATCGAGGGCATCGGCCGCCCCCGCATGGAGCCCAGCTTCGTGCCCGGCGCCGTCGACCGCATGATGAAGGTCCCCGACGCGGCGAGCGTCGCCGCCGTCCGCGCACTGGAGACCGCGATCGGCCGCAAGGCGGGCGGCTCCACCGGCACCGGCCTGTGGAGCGCGCTGAAGATCGTCGCCGAGATGGTCGCCGAGCGGCGCACCGGCAGCGTCGTCACCCTGATCTGCGACGGCGGCGAGCGGTACCTCGACAAGTACTACTCCGACGACTGGCTGGCCGCCCAGGGCCTGGACATCGCGCCCTACACCGCCGCTATCGAGCGGTTCCTGGCGACGGGGGCCTGGCCGGAGTGAGCCGCCGGTCCAGCCGGCGCGCCGCGTCCCGGAAGGAG
>NZ_MWIG01000698.1:0-3205 GCF_002156145.1 Streptomyces sp. NRRL B-24572
CCCCCTTGCCCCGCGGGACGCCTGCCCACACGGCAGCGGGCGACGCCCAGCCAGGCGCGGGCCTGCCGGGCGCGGGTTCGCGCGGTGCGGCCTACGGCAAGTGGGGGCGGTTCGGGTGGAGGCCTGCGGCGTCGGCGGCTGTTGCGCCGTGGGCCCAGCCCGCCTCGTCCCACGCCGCCCTGACCCGCGTCGTACGGGTCTCCGGGAAGAGCTCGTCCGTCCGCGCCCCCACCGCCACCTCCCGGGAGGCCAGGGCGGGCAGCAGCGTCGGGACCTCGGCCGCCACCCGGCGGGACGTCGCCGAGAGCCGGGCGCCCAGCCGGTTCGCGTACGCGAGGAGGAAGGACTGCCGGAAGGACTTCGTGCGCTTGCGGCCGCCCGCCCGCTGCTCCGCCTCCGCCCGCGTCATCGCCGCCGTCCCCTGCACGAGCAGCGAGGTGTACAGCAGTTCCACCGGGTCCAGGTCCGCCTCGAAGCCGACCACCGTCGAGAAGCCGTACGCCTCGTTCCACACCGCCCGGCAGTGGTTCGCCGTCGCCACCGCGTCCAGCAGGATCGCCTTCGCCTGCTCGTACGGCGGCTCCACCCCGATCCGGATCGCGCCCGGCGTCTCCGGGGACGGCGCGCCCGCCGCGAGCGTGGCCTCGTCCAGGCTGTGCCGGGCCATCAGCTCCTGCGCCTTCGCGGTGAGCGCCTCCGCCTCCTCCGGGTACCCCGTCGCCTCCGCCTTCGCGAGCAGCGCCCTGATCCGGGTCAGCATCCGGGGCTCGCCCGCCGCCGCCGGCGGCAGCGCCTCCCCCGGGACCGGGCCCACCGCGTCGAGGCGCGGCAGCCGGACCAGCAGCCGGTACAGCTCCAGGACGGTCGTCGCCCGCGAGAAGCGGTCCGTCGGGCGGACGACTTCGGCGTCCAGGTCGTCCAGCTGCGCCTGCCAGCGGTGCGGGAGGCGTTCGTAGGCGGTCGTCTCCGTCCTGATCAGGGCGGAGAGAAGACGGACGTGCTCGTCCGACAGGTCTCGCCGTGCCATCCGCACCAGGTCCGCCGGCTGCCAGCCCCGTACCCACAGCGTCCGTACGAACTCCTCGCCCCGCCGCGTCAGTTCCGCGTCCGCGTCCGGCGCGGCGGCGAGGAGTGAGGCCGCCGTGTCGAGGGAACCGTCGTCGCTCGCGTACAGCGCCTCGAAGGCCTTGTCGATCACGGTCATGCCGTCGTCCTCGCGTCCCATTCCTCGCGCGACCGGGCGATCACCGCGCGGTGGTCGAGCGACCAGTCGATCAGCTGCTTGATCAGGCGGGTCATGCTGTGGCCGGTCTCCGTCAGCGCGTACTCCACCTGCGGCGGGGTCGTCGGGTACACCGTCCGCGAGACGAGCCCGTCGCGCTCCAGACGGCGCAGGGTGAGCGTCAGCATCCGCTGCGAGATGCCCGTGACGAGCCGCTGGAGTTCCCTGAACCGCCTTGCCCCTGCCGCGAGTTCGACGACGACGTGCACCGTCCACTTGTCGCCGAGCCGGTCCTGGACGTCCCGCACCCCGCAGTCCTCGGCACAGCTGACCAAGGGCTCGGTGGTTACCTCCGTGTGCCCCTCTGACATCAATGTGCCTCCTTCCGCACGCCTGTCCGCCCGGTCACGATGATCCTCGATCGCTCTCGATCCTTCTCGATGGTCTCAGCCGTCACGATCCCCGGGGGATTCCATGCTGCTCGTCACCGGCGTCTCCGGCGCCCTCGGCTCGCTCGTCGCCGAACGGCTCGCCGGCCGCGACGACGTCGTCCTCGGCACCCGCGCCGGCCTTCCCGGCACCCGCCGTCTCGACTTCGACGCGCCGGAGACGCTCCCCGAGGCCTTCGCCGGCGTCGACACGCTGCTCCTCATATCCGCCGGATACGGGGAGGACGACGTCGTCGTCGCCCGCCACGAGGCCGCGATCTCCGCCGCCGAGGCCGCCGGCGTCCGGCACGTCGTCTACACGAGCCTCTCCGGCGACGGCGACCACCTCACGTACGCGCTCGCGCACCGCTGGACCGAGCGGCGGCTCCGGCGGTCCACGACGCTCGACTGGACGATCCTCCGCAACGGCCTCTACGCCGAGCTCCTGGCCTGGATCGCCTCCCCCGACGCGGACAACCGCATCACCGGCCCCCTCGGCGAGGGGCGGCTCGCCGCCGTCACCCGCGCGGACCTCGCCGACGTCGCCGTCTCCGTCGCCACGGACCCGGGGGCCCACCGGAACCGGGTGTACGAGCTCGTCGGCGAACGCGCCCTCGGCGGCGCGGAGCTGGCGGCGGCGCTTGGCGCCGAGTACGCCCCCGGCACGCTCGCGGAGGCCCGCACCGCTCTCGCCGCGTCCGGGGCCGTGCCCTTCCAGGTGCCGATGCTGGCGAGCACGTACTCGGCGATCGCCCACGGCTTCCTGGACGGTACGGGCGTGGCGCGGGGCGACCTGCGCGCGCTGCTCGGCGGGCGCGAACCCCTCGACGCGCTCGAGGCGTTCGTGAAGGCGGTACGGGAGGGGTAGGCCCGGCCCTACCTTTCGGACGCCCGGTGGTGGTCGTGATCGGGGCGGGCGGAAACGGTTCGCTCGATGCATGACCACGACCACCGCTGCCACTGCCGCTGCCGTGCGGCTCCGAGGGCTCGCCCGGCACCACCGCGACGTCCGCGCCCTTGACGGCGTCGACCTCGATTTCCTCTCCGGGACCTTCACCGCCGTCATGGGGCCGTCCGGCTCCGGCAAGTCCACGCTCCTCCAGTGCGCAGCCGGGCTCGACCGGCCCACCGCCGGGACCGTGGAGGTCGGCGGCACGGCCCTGGAGGGGCTGAGCGAGCGGCGCCTCACGCTGCTGCGCCGGGACCGGATCGGCTTCGTCTTCCAGTCCTTCAACCTGCTGCCCTCGCTCACCGCCGCGCAGAACGTCGCCCTGCCGCTCCGGCTCGCCGGCCGCCGCCCGTCCCGTACGGAGATACGGGAGGCACTCGCGCGCGTGGGACTCGCCGGCCGGGAGCGGCACCGGCCGGGCGAGCTGTCCGGCGGGCAGCGGCAACGGGTCGCGATCGCCCGGGCGCTGATCACCCGGCCGGCCGTCCTCTTCGGCGACGAACCGACCGGCGCGCTCGACTCGACGACGAGCCGCGAGGTGCTCGACATGCTGCGGGACCTCGTCGACCGCGAGGGCCAGACGATCGTCATGGTCACCCACGACCC
>NZ_MWIG01000699.1:0-5274 GCF_002156145.1 Streptomyces sp. NRRL B-24572
GGCCGGGACGGGGGACGCGGGGTGGCTGCGGGCCTTCCACGCGGTCGTGCCGGAGCTGCTCGCGGACTTCCGGCCGCAGGTCCTCGTGACGCAGCACGGGGCGGACACGCACTTCGAGGATCCGCTGGCGCATCTGGCGGTGTCGCTGGACGCGCAGCGGGCGGTGCAGGAGGCCTGTCACGAGCTGGCCCACGAGTATGCGGACGGGCGCTGGCTGGCGCTCGGCGGCGGCGGGTACGCGGTGGTGGACGTCGTACCGCGGTCGTGGACGCATCTGGTGGGGATCGCGGCGCACGCTCCGGTGGATCCGGAGTCGGTGATCCCGGCGTCCTGGCGGGACGAGGTGTACGCGCGGACCCGGCAGCTCGGGCCGGCGCGGATGACGGACGGGCGGTGGCCGGTGGGCTTCCGGGACTGGGCCGAGGGGTACGACCCGGCGGACCGGCTCGACCAGGCGGTGCTCGCGACGCGGAAGGCGGCTTTCCCGCTGCGGGGGCTGCTGGCCTAGCCGCCGGGCCAAGGGAACGTTCTGCTGGGTGTTACGCCGACGGTGGGGTGTCCGGGAGGTTTGGATCCCCGTGCGGTGGTGTTCCGGCAGCATCGGACGGGTGTGGAGTACCGGGGCGCTGCGGGCGCATCTGTTGGCGGCGGGCCTGGCGGGCACGGTGGCGACCTCGCGGGAGGAGAACCTGCGGAGCTATCGGCTGTTCGCCGCGCGTGATCCGCGGGTGCTGCTCGGGCTCGACCCCGCGTGGGGGTGGGACGAGGCCGGTCTGCTGCGGCTGATGGCCGACAAGTGCGGGGTGTCGGGGGATCCGGCGCACCGGTCGGGTCCTGACGTCATCGATCCGGAGCGTACGGTGCGGGGGCTCGACGCCTTCGCGGCGCGCCTGGGTGCGGCGGCCGCGCGGCGGGTTCCGGTGCTCCTCGGGACGGGTCATCCGCACCGTCTGCTCGGTTTCTACGTCGCTCTCGCAGACGCCTTGTCGGCGGCGGGATGTCTTGTCCTCACACCGGCGCAGGGGCGATGTGTCGACATAACGACCCGGTTCGGCGTACGTACGTACCTCCTCGACTACGTACGCGGTGTCGCGCTGGTACGGGAACCCGGGCCGTCGGGGAACGGGCGCGTGCCGGGGGCGCACTCCCACTCGCCGCTGCCGGTTAGGGCCGCTCTGGAGAGCGCGGCCGACGGCGGCGGGCCGCTGCCGGAGCTCGTGGTGGGGGACCACGGATGGGTCTGCGGGGCAGGTCAGCTGGGTATCGAGGCCATCGGTCTGGCCGATACGGATGATCCGGCGCTGTTCGTCGGTGAGGCGGAGGGACAGGTGTCGGTGGCCGTTCCGCTTGATGACGGCGTGCGCTCCGCCTCGTACCTCCCGCTCACGCGCTATGTACTCAATCGAGCGTGTCTGTCACGGTAAACGGCCGATGGCAGCTCCTCTTCCCCACTCGTACCACCCGCCCCTAGTCTGGAGAGTGAGCGCTCGGCGACGAAGAGTCACCGGAGGGGAAGCCGGTGGGCGTCGCGGCGGAAGGTACAGGTGGGTCATGGCTGCTGGCGATCGACCTCTCAACGAGGTCAAGTTTCTGACCGTGGCGGAAGTCGCCTCGGTGATGCGCGTCTCGAAGATGACCGTGTACCGCTTGGTGCACAGCGGTCATCTGCCGGCGATCCGGGTGGGCAGGTCCTTCCGGGTGCCGGAACAGGCGGTTCACGAGTACCTGAGGGAGTCCTTCGTGGGGGTGGGGACCGCGTAGCGAGCGCGCGGCCGAACAGCCGGTGAGCGGAGTCCGGCCCTCGGATTACTTGCGCGGTGCTCGGGACGGTAGGCTAGGCCGACGTAGGTCGTGTGGGCCCAGACGCCCCGCACCGATCCCCGCCGGGAGGCGGGGATGTTCCGAGAAGTGAGCGAGGGTAGTCGTGGGCTCTGTTATCAAGAAGCGGCGCAAGCGGATGGCGAAGAAGAAGCACCGCAAGCTGCTCAAGCGCACGCGCGTTCAGCGTCGCAACAAGAAGTAAGGCGACAGCTGCTTCGCAGCGTTTTGCGTCGGGCGTGGCCCTTCACCGTTCGCGGTGGAGGGCCACGCCTTTGCCTTTGTGCCGCGGCTTTTATCCCGTGGAAATCTCGAGGCGCTACGGTGTCGACCAACGGGAGTGACGGACGGAAGGCGCTGCTTTGGGCAAGGTCGTGCTCGTCACCGGTGCCGCCCGGCATCTGGGCGGCCGTTTCGTGCGGCGGATCCAGCGGGACCCGGAAGTGGAGCGGGTGATCGCCGTGGACGCGGTCGACCCCGCGCACCAGCTCGGCGCCGCCGAGTTCGTACGGGCGGACATCCGCCGGCCCGAGATCGCCAAGGTCCTCGCCGAGCACGACGTCGACACGGTGGTCCATCTGGACGTCACCGGTACGGCGCTCGGCGGCGGCGGCCGGACGTCGGTCAAGGAGACCAACGTCATCGGCACCATGCAGCTCCTCGGCGCCTGCCAGAAGTCGCCGCGGATCCGGCGGCTCGTGATCAAGTCCAGTACGAGCGTGTACGGCTCCGCGCCCCGGGACCCGGCCGTCTTCACCGAGACGACGTCCGCGAAGTCCCTGCCGAGCGGCGGCTTCGCGAAGGACGCCGTCGAGGTCGAGGGGTACGTCCGGGGCTTCGCCCGGCGCCGGCCGGACGTGGCGGTGTGCGTGCTGCGGTTCGCGAACATCCTCGGGCCCCGGATCGACTCCCCGCTCGCCGAGTACCTGGCGCTGCCGGTGCTGCCGACCGTCCTCGGCTACGACCCGCGGCTGCAGTTCGTCCACGAGGACGACGTGATCGACGTCCTGCGCCTGGGGGCCCACGAGCCCCGCAGGGCGACCCAGAACAGCGGCACGTTCAACGTGGCCGGGGACGGGGTGCTGCTGCTGTCCCAGTGCGCGCGGCGCCTCGGACGGCCGACGGTGCCGGTGCTGCTGCCCGCGGTCACCTGGGTGGGCACCGCGCTGCGCACGGTCGGGATCACCGACTTCGCGCCCGAGCAGATCCGGCTCCTCACGCACGGCCGGGTCGTCTCGACGGTCCAGACCCGGGAGGTCCTCGGCTTCTCGCCGCGCTACTCGACGGCGGAGGCGCTCGCGGACTTCGCGCGGGGCCGGGGGCCCGGGCTGCTGCCGCCCGAGCTGCTCGCCGGGGCGGTGGACCGGCTCGCCGGACGCCTCGCCCCCACTGACGCTTCCACCCTTCATCACGGCGCCTGAGGAGATCCGACTGCGATGGCGGACGCCAAGGTCATTCCGTTCGACGACGACCGCCCACGGGCCCGCCGGCGGCCCGCAAGGGCCGAGGGCGAGGCGGCGGCCGTACGGGCCCTGCCGGGGCCCAAGGAGGCGCTGGAGGAGCCCGCAGAGGCCCCGGCGCCAGGGCCAGGGCCCGAGACGGCCGTGGGCGGCGGGAGCGGCTGGGAGCGGCGGCTCGCGGGCGGGCTCGCGTTCCTGCGGCGGCGGATCACCGGCGAGTACGAGGTCGACGAGTTCGGCTACGACGAGGAGCTCACCGACCAGGTCCTGATGTCGCTCCTTCGCCCGCTGTACGAGAAGTACTTCCGGGTGGAGGTGAAGGGCGTCGAGAACATCCCGGCCGAGGGCGGGGCGCTGATCGTCGCCAACCACTCCGGGACCCTGCCGCTGGACGGGCTGATGATGCAGGTCGCCGTCCACGACCACCATCCGGCCGGGCGGCACCTGCGGCTGCTCGCGGCGGACCTGGTCTTCGTCCTGCCCGTCGTCAACGAGCTGGCCCGCAAGGCGGGGCACACGCTGGCCTGTGCGGAGGACGCGGAGCGGCTGCTGCGCTCCGGCGAGATCGTCGGGGTGATGCCGGAGGGCTTCAAGGGCATCGGGAAGCCCTTCGGGGAGCGGTACAAGCTCCAGCGGTTCGGGCGGGGCGGCTTCGTCTCGACGGCGCTGCGGGCCGGGGTGCCGATCGTGCCCTGCTCGATCGTGGGGGCCGAGGAGATATACCCGATGCTCGGGAACGCCAAGACCCTGGCGCGGGTGCTCGGTTTCCCGTACTTCCCGCTCACCCCGACCTTCCCCTGGCTGGGGCCGCTCGGGGCGCTGCCGCTGCCGACGAAGTGGACGATCCAGTTCGGCGAGCCGATCCCGACGGACTCGTACGCGCCGGAGGCGGCGGAGGACCCGATGCTGATGTTCAACCTGACGGACCAGGTACGGGAGCAGATCCAGCACACGCTGTACAAGCTGCTGGTGCAGCGGCGGTCGGTGTTCTTCTGAGCCGGTGTTCTTCTGAGCCGGCGTTCCTCTGAGCCGGTGCTCTTCTGACCGTCGCGCGGAAGGTCGCATGGAAGAAGGGGCGCCCCCCGTCCGTGGGGGCGCCCCTTCTTCTTGCTAGCGAGCGTCCTCGCTGTCGATGCCGAGGCCCGGAAGCAGGCCCGGCAGGAGTGGCGGAAGGGTCACGTCCGGCACGTCCGGGGTCGACTGGCCCTCGGTGGGGGCCGTCGGTGTGCCCGTCGGGGAGGGATTGAGCAGTCCGCCTGTGCTGCCGCCGAGGAGACCGTCCTCCTCCGGGGAGGCGGTGCCGCTGCCCGTGCTCGGGCTCGTTCCCGTGCTGGGCCCGGACGGGCGGGGCGCGGCGGAGTGGCTGCCCGAGGGCGACGCCTCGTGGCCGGCCGGCGGATGCTGCGTGTCCGTGCCCTGGGTGCCGCTCGGGGTGCCGGGCCTGGTGCGCGGTCCCTCGGACCCGACGGCGCCCTTCTCGGGGGTGCGGGGGAGCACCGACTGGAGCGGCTCGACGTCTTCGTCTATGGCGTCGAAGACGTCCGTCACCTCGCTGCCGACGTCCGACAGCTGGACGGGGAGCCGGTCGCGGAGGCCGTTCCAGGTGTCCCGGTGGGCCTGGGCGAAGGAGTTGAGCCGGGCCATGGGGCCGATCTCGCCGTCCCGGTCGTACGCCTCGCGGAGCAGCCGGTGGCCCTCGGCGGCGTCGTGCTTCATTCCGCCCAGGACGCGGCGGATCTCGGCGAGGGACTCGTGGTCGAGCTCCCCGGCGCGGCCGCGCTCCATGAGCCGGCGGGCCTCGCTGAGGCGGGTGGAGGCCTGGTCGAGGTAGATGCCGCCGCGGTCCGCGTCGTCGTCCGCCATGCCCAGCTTGATGTCCTCCATGCCCCGCTTGAGTCCGTAGAGCGAGTCACCGGGGAGGGCGTCGGAACTGGCAGCGGCCACTCCGCCGAAGGCGCCCGCCGCCACACCGACCGTGAGGCCGCCGGCGGCGAGG
>NZ_MWIG01000007.1:0-2761 GCF_002156145.1 Streptomyces sp. NRRL B-24572
AGACGAAGGACGCCTCGGCGTGGACGTCGCGCCCGATGTAGATGCCTTCCACGCCGAGGCGTCCTTCGTCTTCGATCCCTTCGCGCTGTACGGCAAGGTCGAGGGCTTCACCAACCCGAACCTCCTCCTGGCCGGCGTTATCGGCCAGGGCAAGAGCGCGCTGGCCAAGTCCTTCGCGCTGCGCTCGATCGCCTTCGGGTACCGCGTCTACGTCCCGTGTGACCCGAAGGGCGAGTGGACACCGGTGGCAGAGGCCCTCGGCGGACGGTCCGTGGCCCTCGGGCCCGGACTGCCCGGGCGATTGAACCCACTCGACGCGGCCCCGCGCCCCGCGGGCGCCTCGGAGGCCGACTGGGTCGGCGAGATCCGCAAACGGCGCCTGCTCCTGCTCGGCTCCCTCGCCCGGACCGTCCTGGGCCGGGACCTGATGCCCATGGAGCACACCGCCCTGGACATCGCCCTGGACGCCGTCGTCAGCCACGCTGCCGCCACCGGCCGCACCCCGCTCCTGGGTGACATCGCCGCGACCCTCAACGATCCCCGAGCGCTCGACGAAGCAGCCGGGATCATGTCCGGACAGCTCGGCGACGCGGCCCGCGACCTGGCCCACGCGATGCGGCGCCTGGTCCACGGCGACCTCGCCGGCATGTTCGATGCCCCCTCCACCGTCGCCTTCGACCCGAACGCACCGATGCTCACCATCGACCTCTCCCGGCTCGGCGGCTCGGGAGACGACACGGCCCTCGTCCTGGCCATGACCTGTGCCTCCGCCTGGATGGAGTCCGCCCTGTCCGACCCGAACGGCGGCCGGCGCTGGATCGTGTACGACGAGGCATGGCGCCTGATGCGGCACGTCGGCCTGCTACAGCGGATGCAGGCCCAGTGGAAGCTCTCCCGCGGCCTCGGCATCGCCAACCTCCTGGTGATCCACCGTCTGTCCGACCTGCTCACCGCCGGCGACGCCGGATCACAGGGCCGCGCTCTCGCCGAGGGCCTCCTCGCCGACTGCTCCACCCGCATCATCTACCGCCAGGAGAACGACCAGCTCCAGGCCGCAGCCTCCCTGCTCGGCCTCACCTCGGTCGAGATGGACGCCATCGCCCACCTCAACCGCGGACGCGGCCTGTGGAAGGTCGCCGGACGATCATTCATCGTTCAACATCTTCTGCACAGCCACGAGCTGGCGCTCTTCGACACCGACGCCCGAATGCACTGAGCCCTCCGCGTGCTCACGCCAGGCGACCAGAGCTCTGGTCAGCTCGTTCGCCGCACTCGGCTCAACGCCGCACGCCCGAAGACCCTTTCGGAGGTACCGCATGCCCACTCCAGCAGTAGCCCCTGACACGGCCTCGCCCTGCTCCGGGCGCCAGACCTCCTCATGGGAGCACATCAAAATTGCCGGGCTCACCGCGCTCGGTCTGCTCACCATCATCGACTTCCTGCCCAGGTTCAATGATCCCGTACTCCCCCCGTTTCCTGCCCTGCTGTCCCTCGCAGTCGTCGACGGACTGGTCGCCCTGACCCTCGCCGCCATCGTCGGGCTGCGCTCCATCCCGTTCGAAGGGGACGGCTTCTGGCCGCTGCTGGCCATCGTGATCGCCGTGCGGGCCGTCGCGGTCCTCGTCTCCGGCGGCCTTGGGATCCCGCAAGTCCCGGCAGCCATATGCCTGTCCGCTTGCGCGCCCCTTCTCCTCGTCGGTGCCGCAGCCCTGTACCTTCTCGTCACCAAGCACACCACGGATTCCACCGGCCATGAGAAACCCGGCTCGAACCAGAACCGGACCGGGCGCGGTGACCATCGGTGACACCTGGCTCCGAACCGCACGACGGCAATGCGACACCCGCCGCTCTCCACCGCTACGCCCGCCGGGACGCCGAGCCCTTCCTGTCCGCGCACCCGCTCCCGGACGAGCCGTTGCCGCTGCCCGACCTGAATCGGTACCTCACGGTGCTGGCCGAGGCGGAGACACCCGCCGAGGTCAGCGCCGTCACCCAGCAGCTCTTCGGAGCCACGGCTCCCCTGCTCGATCACATCGCCGGCCACTTCGTGGCTCTCGCTCTCTGGGCCGGCCACGAGCACCGCCACACGCCTGAGGCCGCAAACCTCCTGCGTGCGGCTGGCCGCAGTATCCGGTCCGCTCTGATGCAGGTCGCCCGGGCGGACTGGGAGAACCTGCGGGCCCACTACGACCCGCCCGCCGTGGGTCCAGGCGAGGAACAGGCCGACCGGACGGCCGCTTCCCGCCCGTCGCCTCCGGGCCCTTCGGCCCCGTCCGGCCCCCCGCGTTCTCGTCGCTAGAAGCGTCCCTTCCCCTCGTCCTCCAGGGAGCACATGCTCACCTCACGCACGGATCTCTCCGCTTTCGCCGCCGCCCTGGCGGACCGGCTGCCGGGCCACTGGACCAGCGAGTACGAAGAACACGGCTCCTACGACGAGCAGTTCGCCGCAGCCGAGGGTCTCTGGGACGCCGGCCACGTCGACTACATCGTCAGCCAGTACGTCCTCAGCCGCCACGCAGTCCTTTCCCACCAGGACGGACGACAGCTCTACATCACCGACCGGCCCTTGTACCGGCACCAGTTCGTCGTGGCGCCGCTCGAGCCCGTCGGCCCCCGTATCAAGCCGCATCACTTCGCCGGCGTCCAGGAGCCGAACGGCATCGCCGTGCCCAACCAGCCGGCCCGCGCAGCCGCCCAGGTCCTCCTACGCCTACTGCCCCGCTACCAGCACGCCCTGGACAGCGTGCTGGTAGCGGGGCAG
>NZ_MWIG01000070.1:0-12140 GCF_002156145.1 Streptomyces sp. NRRL B-24572
CGGCGGGGGCGGGAACGGCGCCGTCGCCGACGACACCAAGGGGTACAAGATCGCCCCTGCGGCCGCCATCGGCGAGTTCAAGAAGGAGGGCGCCGACAGGACCGGCGCCATGTCCGCCGAGCAGAAGGCCAACGCCGTCGCCATGGGGATCCAGAACCCCCAGATGATCGCGGCCTCCTACAAGTCCGGCACCGATGCCCTCAAGGCCAAGTCCATGAGCCTGAACGGGATGTGGGGAGAGATCGCCGACCCGGAGAAGGCCCTCGACGCCGCCTTCGCGAACTACGAGAAGAACCAGGCCGCCACGTCGAAGGACGTCAAGATGACGCCCATCGGCAGCCCCGAGTCCAAGACGCCCGCCGGCTTCGAGGGCGCGCTGATGAAGTGCCAGAACATCCAGTTCGAGAGCACCGGCGCGCAGACGACCCCCGGCCCGAAGTCCGCCCAGATTCCCACCTGCATCTGGGCCGACTACAGCACGCTGGGCGTCGTCAACGCCATCGACCCGGCGGCGATGATGACCGGCGGGACCGGTTTCACCCTGGACCAGGTCGCCGAGCTGGCGGCCCAGCACTACAAGGCCTCCCGCAGCAAGGCGTAACCCCGCACACGGAGAAGGGGCGCCCCGCCGGTCCGGCGGGGCGCCCCTTCTCCGTGTCCGTACGGCTCAGGCCGACTTCTCGTGCCTGCCGTCGTTCTTCACGATCCGCGGGACCAGCGTCGGGTTGACGTTGTTGCGGACGACGTCGGCCGTGATGACCACGCGGGCCACGTCCTTGCGGGACGGGACCTCGTACATGACCGACTGGAGGACCTCCTCCATGATGGCGCGCAGGCCGCGCGCGCCGGTGCCGCGGAGGATCGCCTGGTCGGCGATGGCCTCCAGGGCCGGGCGGTCGAAGTCCAGTTCCACGCCGTCGAGTTCGAAGAGGCGCTGGTACTGCTTCACCAGCGCGTTGCGCGGCTCGACCAGGATCTGGAGGAGCGCCTCGCGGTCCAGGTTGTGGACGGAGGTGAGGACGGGGAGACGGCCGATGAACTCGGGGATCATCCCGAACTTCACCAGGTCCTCCGGCATGACCTCCTGGAACTGGTCGCTCGCCTCGATCTCGCGCTTGGAGCGGATGGTCGCCCCGAAGCCGATGCCCTTGGCGCCCGCCCGCGACTCGATGATCTTCTCCAGGCCGGCGAAGGCGCCGCCCACGATGAAGAGCACGTTCGTCGTGTCGATCTGGATGAACTCCTGGTGCGGGTGCTTCCGGCCGCCCTGCGGGGGGACCGAGGCCGTCGTGCCTTCCAGGATCTTCAGGAGGGCCTGCTGCACGCCCTCACCGCTCACGTCACGCGTGATCGACGGGTTTTCGCTCTTACGGGCGACCTTGTCGATCTCGTCGATGTAGATGATCCCGGTCTCGGCCTTCTTGACGTCGTAGTCGGCGGCCTGGATCAGCTTGAGCAGGATGTTCTCGACGTCCTCGCCGACATAGCCGGCCTCCGTCAGCGCCGTCGCGTCGGCGATGGCGAACGGGACGTTGAGCATGCGGGCCAGGGTCTGCGCGAGCAGCGTCTTGCCCGAGCCCGTGGGGCCGAGCAGCAGAATGTTGGACTTCGCCAGTTCGATGGCGTCGTCACGGCCCTGCGCGCCGCCGTTCTCGCCGGCCTGGACGCGCTTGTAGTGGTTGTACACAGCGACGGAGAGGGCCTTCTTGGCCGGCTCCTGGCCGACCACGTAGCCCTCGAGGAACTCGTAGATCTCGCGGGGCTTGGGGAGTTCCTCCCAGCGCACCTCGCTCGTCTCCGCGAGTTCCTCCTCGATGATCTCGTTGCAGAGGTCGATGCACTCGTCGCAGATGTACACACCGGGTCCCGCGATGAGCTTCTTCACCTGCTTCTGGCTCTTTCCGCAGAACGAGCACTTGAGCAGATCGCCGCCATCACCGATGCGTGCCACGAGGTGCTTCCCCTTCGCCTGGGAGCGCTTGGTTCAGCGACTCCTGGTGCCTCATATTCGACGGTACCTTGCCGGGCCCCCCGTTCGGGCCCCCCTTGGCGTGGTTGACATGGTCGCAATTCGGCCACGCCAACCACGGCGAGGGAAGGTCGGGCGTCAGCGCTCGGCGGAGGCCGTGCTCTTGCGGGTCGAGACGATCTGGTCGATCAGGCCGTACGCGAGGGCGTCCTCGGCGGTCAGGATCTTGTCGCGCTCGATGTCGTCGCGGATCTTCTCGATCGGCGTCGAGGAGTGCTTGGCCAGCATCTCCTCCAGCTGGCTGCGCATGCGCAGGATCTCGTTGGCCGCGATCTCCAGGTCGGAGAGCTGCTCACGGCCGGTGCCGCCGGAGGGCTGGTGGATCAGCACGCGGGCGTTCGGCAGGGCCATCCGCTTGCCGGGGGTGCCGGCGGCGAGCAGCACGGCCGCGGCGGAGGCCGCCTGGCCCATGCAGACCGTCTGGATGTCCGGCTTCACGAACTGCATCGTGTCGTAGATGGCCGTGAGGGCGGTGAAGGAGCCGCCCGGGCTGTTGATGTAGATCGAGATGTCGCGGTCCGGGTCCATCGACTCCAGGCACAGCAGCTGCGCCATGACGTCGTTGGCGGAGGCGTCGTCGATCTGCACGCCGAGGAAGATCACGCGCTCCTCGAACAGCTTCGCGTACGGGTCGTACTCGCGGACGCCCTGCGAGGTGCGCTCGACGAAGCGCGGCACGACGTAGCGGTTGTCCATCGGCGCGCCGGTGTAGAGGCCGCTCGGGGAGAGGTTGTTCTGCATCTGGGTGTTCACCGTCCTGGTGGCGTTCGGCGGGGGGCTGGGGCTCTGGGGCTGGCTGCCGGCGCTCAGGCGCCCGTGCCGCCGCCGCCCGGAACACCCGCGGCGTGCGTGATGATGTCGTCGATGAGGCCGTACTCCTTGGCCTCATCCGCGGTGAACCAGCGGTCGCGGTCGCCGTCGCGGATGATCGCCTCGACGGTCTGGCCGGAGTGGTGCGCGGTGATCTCGGCCATGCGCTTCTTGGTGCGCAGGAGGTACTCGGCCTGGATCTTGATGTCGGAGGCCGTGCCGCCGATGCCGGCGGAGCCCTGGTGCATCAGGATGTCGGTGTTCGGCAGCGCGAAGCGCTTGCCGGGGGTGCCGGCGGTGAGCAGGAACTGGCCCATCGAGGCCGCCATGCCCATACCGATGGTGACGACGTCGTTCGGGATGAACTGCATGGTGTCGTAGACGGCCATGCCGGCCGTCACCGAGCCGCCGGGGCTGTTGATGTACAGGAAGATGTCCTTCTCCGGCTCGGCGGCCAGGAGGAGCATCTGCGCGGTGATCTTGTTGGCGATCTCGTCGTCGACCTGCTGGCCGAGGAAGATGATCCGCTCGCCGAGCAGCCGGTTGTAGACATGGTCGCCGAGGCCGCCACCGATGGACGGCTCACCCGCGGCGTAAGGCTTCAGATTCGTCACGTATCCACCTGCTCGTCTCCGACGGCCCCAAGCCGTCTCAGCGTCTTGTTCTGAGGGCAGTGCCCTCGTATTCATGGACCCTAACGCGCAGGTCGGACAACGCCATCCCGGTTCCCGAACTGTTCGCTGGGAGCGCAAGGTAGTTGGGGGCGCATAAGCGGGTCCGGGTACGTCCACGGGCCCGTACGCACAGCAGTGCGTACGGGCCCGTGGAGCAGGGTCCGCCGGGGGCGGGGGCCCTTACTTGTCCTCGGAGACCTCGGCCTCGCCGGTGACGGCCTCGACGGCCTCGGCGGCGGCCTCGACGACCTCGTCCTCGTCGTCCGAGAGGTCGACGACCTCGCCGTTGGTGTCCTTGACCGTGGCGGCCTCGACGACGACCGCGAGGGCCTTGCCGCGGGCGACCTCGCCGACGAGCATCGGGACCTGGCCCTGCTGGGCCACGGCCTGGGCGAACTGGTCGGGGCTCATGCCGGAGGAGGCGGCACGGCGGAACAGGTGCTCGGTGAGCTCCTCGCGGGAGACGTCGAGCTTCTCCTTGTTGACGAGCTCATCGAGGATGAACTGCGTCTTGATGCCCTTCTCGGCCTGCTCCTTGGTCTCGGCCAGGAACTCTTCCTCGGTCTTGCCCTGGATCTCCAGGTACTTCGCGAGGTCGAGGCCCATCTGGCCGAGCTGGTGGTGCTCCAGGTTGTGCTTGCGGGTGTTGATCTCGTCCTCGAGAAGCTTCTCGGGCATCGGGACCTCGACCAGCTTGAGGAGCTCGTCGAGGACGCGCTCCTGGGCCTGGGTGGCCTGGTCGAACTGCTTCATGTTCTCGAGGCGCTTGCGGCTGTCGGCCTTGAGCTCGTCGAGGGTGTCGAACTCCGACGCCATCTGCGCGAACTCGTCGTCGAGCTCGGGGAGCTCACGGGCGGCGACGGCGGTGACCTTGACGGTGACCTCCGCGTCCTTGCCCTCGGCGGAGCCGCCCTTCAGCTGCGAGGTGAAGGTGGCCTCGCCACCGGCCTCCAGGCCCTTGACGGCCTCGTCGATGCCGTCGAGGAGCTCGCCGGAGCCGATGGTGTACGAGACGTCCGAGGCGACACCGTCGGGCAGGACCTCGCCGTCGACCTTGGCCTCGAGGTCGATGGTGACGACGTCGCCCTCGGCGGCGGCGCGCTCGACGGTCTTCGTCGAGGCGAAGCGCTCGCGGAGCTGCTCCACGGACTTCTCGACGTCCTCGTCGGTGACCTCGACCGCGTCGACGGTGACCTCGATGCCGGAGTAGTCCGGGATCTCGATCGTCGGGCGGACGTCGACCTCGGCGGTGAAGGCCAGCAGCTCGCCGTCCTTCAGCTCGGTGATGTCGACCTCGGGCTGGCCGAGCGGGTTGACCTCGGCCTCGTTGACGGCCTCGGTGTAGAACTTCGGGAGCGCGTCGTTGACGGCCTCCTCCAGCACGGCGCCGCGACCGAACCGCTGGTCGATCACGCGAGCCGGGATCTTGCCCTTACGGAAGCCCTTGACCGTGACCTGCTGGTTGATCTTCTTGTACGCCGCGTCGAGGCTGTCCTTGAGCTCCTCGAAGGGCACCTCGACAGTGAGCCGAACCCGGGTCGGGTTCAGGGTCTCCACGGCGCTCTTCACGGTTCGGTCTCCTTGTGGCTGATTCCTGGAATCCACCGGGGCCGCGTGTGGCGGTTCCGGCAGGTCGGCCCGGTCAGAAAGACACACGGGCACGCAGCTTGCATAGTAACCGCAAGCGGGATGACGCCCACAACGTGATCAAGGGTGCGCGAGGTTGGCGCATGATCGTCATGGTCGGGGTGGCGGGATTTGAACCCACGGCCTTCCGCTCCCAAAGCGGACGCGCTACCAAGCTGCGCCACACCCCGTCGGTGCGACACGTAGGGTACATGGACGGGGACTGTGCGGCGCCCCCTGATTTTCGGGGTGTGCGCGAAGGGCCGCCGACCGGCTACCATGCTCCTCGTGCCGCGGTCCTCGTGACCTGCGGCGCGATGCTGTGCGGGTGTAGCTCAATGGTAGAGCACTAGTCTTCCAAACTAGCTACGCGGGTTCGATTCCCGTCACCCGCTCTGACGAAGAAAACCCCAGGTCACCTGGGGTTTTCTTCGTTTCTGGCCGACGTCGACGCCAGCGGGCCGCCGCCGGCGTCGGCAGGACGCCGCCGGCCCCGGCGGGCCCGTCGGCCGCTCAGAACTTGATGGCGGCGATCGTCTGCGTTATCGAGTCCAGGAAGCGCTGGATGTCGTCCGCCATGCCGGTGGAGGCGAGGAAGAAGCCGAAGAGGACCGCGACCACGGCCGGGCCGCCCTTGAGGTTCCCCCCGCGGATCAGCACCACCAGGATGATTGCCAACAGCAACACCACAGACAGTGAAATGGCCACAACTGATCACACCCTCGGTCGGTCCCGCCTTGCCCACCAGGGAGCCCCTGTCTCGGAACACCCCCCGCTGTCTCCATCGTGCCACCAACCCCCCTGCCCTGGCTGCCGGGTGACGAATCGTCGTGCAGAAGATCACGTCAGGCGGGGCGGGAGAGGAGCAGCAGCGCCCGGTCGTCGTTGACGTCCTTGGCGACGGCCTCGATCAGGTGCCAGGCGACGCCCTCGAAGCCCTCGGCGACGCAGCGGTCGGCCTCGCCGGTGAGGCGGTCGATGCCCTCGGCGATGTCCCGGTCGGCGGCCTCGACCAGGCCGTCGGTGAAGAGCATGAGGACGTCGCCGGGGCGCAGGGAGCCCTTGACCGGGTGGAACTCGGCCCCGTCGTAGACGCCGAGGAGGGGTCCTTCGGCGTCCTTCTCCTCCCAGCGCCCGCTGCCCGCGTGGAGCTGGAGGGCGGGCAGGTGGCCGGCCGAGAACAGCTCGTAGTCGCCGGACTCCAGGTCGAGGACGAGGTGGATCGAGGTGGCGAAGCCCTCGTCCCAGTTCTGGCGGAGGAGGTAGCCGTTGGCCGCCGGGAGGAAGCTGTGCGGCGGGAGCGAGCCGAGGAGTCCGCCGAAGGCACCGGAGAGCAGCAGGGAGCGGGAGGCCGCGTCCATGCCCTTGCCGGAGACGTCGGTGAGGACGACCTCCAGGGTGCGTCCGCCGTGGGTGCGGGCGGCGACGACGAAGTCGCCCGAGAAGGACTGGCCGCCGGCCGGGCGCAGCGCCATCTCGCGGTGCCAGCCCTTGGGGAGCCGGGGCAGGGCGCTCTGGACGCGGATGCGTTCGCGCAGGTCGAAGAGCATGGTGCCGCCGCGCCGCCAGGGCACGCCGACCCGGGCCCGGAACTGGGCGATGAGCAGCCCGAAGAGTCCGCAGGCGGCGACGACCAGGACGGTGCCGGGGGTGACCCTGGCGGGGCCCTGGGTGTACGGGCCGAGGACGACGGACTCGACGATGAGGGCGCCCGCGGCCGCCGCGTACAGGGCGAGCAGGCTGGCGGGGCGCAGCAGCAGGCCACCGGCCACGATGGGCAGGACGAGCGCGGCGGGCGCGCACCAGATCGGATTGAGCAGGGTCCCGCACGCGATGGCGGGGATCATCAGGAGGAGTCCCGCGAAGGCGAGCCAGTCCGCGCCGTCGCCGCGGAAGTAGTCGACGGCGGATCTGCGCAGCGCGACGCGGGCCCGGCGCACGCGCCTGCGTGTCCGGGCCGCGTACGTGTTCACTCCGGCGCGCTGTCCCATTGGCCTGGACCCTATCCATCCCGTCGGACATCGTGCAGGGGTACCCCCGCGACAATGTGCCTGAAATCGGGTCGCCCCGGGCGCGCGCCGCTGATATCGATGGCATATGACGACTGAACTGCGGGTTCTCGACCCGTCGGAGTGGGATCGCTGGTACGGAGTCCTCGAGCTCGCGTTCGGAGGTGTGGCCGAGGCGCCGGAGGAACGGGAGCTGTATCGCGATCTGACCGAGTTTGACCGTTTCATCGGCGCCTGGGACGGCGACCTGTGCGTCGGCACGGCGGGGGCCTTCACGTTCCGGCTCACGGTGCCGGGCGGGGCGTCGGTCCCTGCGGCCGGGGTGACGATGGTGAGCGTGGCCGGAACTCATCGGCGGCGCGGGATCCTGACCTCGATGATGCGGCGGCAGCTGGACGACGTACGGGGCTGGGGCGAGCCGCTGGCGGTCCTGACGGCCTCCGAGGCGGAGATCTACGGCCGCTTCGGCTACGGCGCGGCGACGTACGCGGCGCGCGCGACCATCGACAGGACCCGGGTGCGGCTGACCGTGCCGGAGGGCGTGGACGGCGTGACGCTGCGGGTGACGTCCCCGGAGGAGGGGCTCGAGGCGGCCGAGGCGGTGTACGCGAAGCTGGTTCCCGGCCGGCCCGGGATGCTGGCGCGGCGGCCCGGCTGGGAGCGGCAGGCGCTGCTCGACCCGCCGGGTGACCGGGAGGGCTCCTCGCCGCGGATGTGCGTGCTCGCCGAGCGGGGCGGTGAGGTCGTCGGGTACGCGCACTACGCGATCAAGCCGAACTGGTCGTTCGCGGGGGCCGACGGTTCCGTCTCGGTCCACCAACTGGCCGGGCTCGACCCGGTCGTGGAGGCCGCGCTGTGGCGCTACCTGTGTTCGGTGGACCTGACGACGAAGGTGAACGTCCACAGCCGGCCCGTGGACGACGCCTGGCAGCACCTGGTGACGGAGGTCCGGCGCTGCGAGCCGACGCTGCGGGAGGGGCTGTTCGTGCGGCTCGTGGAGGTGGGTGCGGCGCTTGAGGCGCGGACGTACCAGGCGCCGGTGGACGTGGTGTTCGAGGTCGAGGACGCGTTCTGCCCCTGGAACGCGGGGCGGTGGCGGTTGACCGGGGACGCGAAGGGGGCGACCTGTGTGCGCACCGGGGACGCGCCCGATCTCGCGCTGTCCGTGCGGGAGTTGGGGGCGGCGTACCTGGGCGGGACCTCGTTGGTGTCGCTGGCCTCGGCGGGACGCGTGCGGGAGTTGCGCGAGGGCGCGTTGGTGGAGGCGTCCGTGGCGTTCGGGTCCCCCGTGGCCCCCTGGCTGCCGCACGGGTTCTAGGAGCGGGGCGACAACGGACGGGCAGCGCCCCAGGGGGTTGTGCCCACCCGTTCCTCCCCCGAGGACTTCGTCCAGGGGGGACCCCCGCTGCGAAACGGTTGCCCACAACGCCGCGGACGGGGGTCCACACCTAGGCCTGACAGGTCGGGCACCAGAAAAGATTGCGGTTGGCCAGGTCCGCCGTGCGGATGTCCGTTCCGCAGATGTGGCACGGCATGTTCGCGCGGCGGTAGACGTAGACCTCGCCGCCGTGGTCGTCCACGCGGGGCGGGCGGCCCATGGCCTCGGGGGTGTGCTCGGGGCGGACCGTGTCGATGCGGTTCAGGCGGACGCCCTCGCGCATCAGCTCCGCCAGGTCCTCCCAGATCGCGGTCCACTCCCCCGCCGCCAGGTCCCTGCCCGCGCGGTACGGGTCGATGCCGTGCCGGAAGAGGACCTCGGCGCGGTAGACGTTGCCGACGCCCGCGACGACCTTCTGGTCCATGAGGAGGGCGGCGATCGTCGTGCGGGACTTCGAGATCCGGCGCCAGGCCCTGTCGGGGTCGTCGGCGGCGCGGAGCGGGTCGGGGCCCAGGCGGTCGTGTATCGCCCGCTTCTCGGCGTCCGTGATCAGGGCGCAGGTGGTGGGGCCGCGCAGGTCCACGTACGACTCGGGGTTCGCGAGGCGCAGGCGGACCGTGTCCGTGGGCGGCGGGGCCGGGGCGTCGCCGAAGTCCACCTTGCCGAAGAGGCCCAGGTGGATGTGGATCCATTCCTCGCCGGGGAAGCCCAGGAAGAGGTGCTTCCCGTGGGCTTCCGTCGTCTCCAGGGTCGCGCCGTCGAGCAGGGCCGCCGAGTCGGCGAACTTGCCCTGCGGGCTGGAGACGCGCACGGGCCGGCCGCCGAACCGCTCGCGGTGGTCGGCGGCCAGCCGGTGGATGGTGTGCCCCTCGGGCATCAGGCGGTCGGCTCCTGCGGGTGGTGCGCGGGGATCGGGGGGAGCTCGCCGGTGGTCTCGTACTTCGACAGCATGTCGATGCGGCGGGTGTGACGCTCGTCACCCGAGTACGGGGTGTTCAGGAAGATCTCGACGAACTTGGTCGCCTCTTCCTGGGTGTGCATCCGGCCACCGACGGAGATCACGTTGGCGTTGTTGTGCTCGCGGCCGAGGGCGGCGGTCTGCTCGCTCCAGGCGAGGGCGGCGCGGACCCCCTTCACCTTGTTCGCGGCGATCTGCTCGCCGTTGCCGGAGCCGCCGATGACGATGCCCAGGCTGTCCGGGTCCGCGGCCGTCTTCTCGGCGGCGCGCAGGCAGAACGGCGGGTAGTCGTCCAGGGCGTCGTAGATGTGGGGGCCGCAGTCGACGGGCTCGTGGCCGTGGGCCTTGAGCCACTCGACGAGGTGGTTCTTTAGTTCAAAGCCGGCGTGGTCGGAACCGATATAGACGCGCATGATGCCGAGTGTGGCACGTCAGGGCCCGGGTAGCAGGCAGCGGGGTCGGGAGCTTCACCCGACCTGGTACGGACCTTCGACTCTCGCGAGGTCGCCCGCACACCGATCCGGAGTGAGGTCTTCCGATCATCCCTGTTCACGGGGTTCAATGCTTGGGCTCGCGATCCGAGCACCCCCCACACACGAGGAAGCGTCGATGAACACGCAACCGACCCTGACGAAGGACGGCCAGGAGACCGGCACCACCGGGACCCCGCATTCCTCCGACGGCCTCAAGGCCGGGCTCAAGAACCGCCACCTGTCGATGATCGCGATCGGCGGCGTCATCGGCGCCGGCCTCTTCGTCGGCTCCGGCTCCGGCATCGCCGCGGCGGGTCCCGCGATCCTCCTCTCGTACGCACTCGTCGGCGCCATGGTCGTCTTCGTGATGCGGATGCTGGGCGAGATGGCCGCCGCCCGCCCGTCCTCCGGCTCCTTCTCCGCCTACGCGGACCAGGCCCTGGGCCGCTGGGCCGGTTTCACCATCGGCTGGCTGTACTGGTTCTTCTGGGTCGTCGTCCTCGCCGTCGAGGCGACCGCGGGCGCCAAGATCCTGGAGAGCTGGGTCCCGGCCGTGCCGCAGTGGGGCTGGGCGCTCATCGTGATGGTGGTGCTGACCGCGACCAACCTGGGCTCCGTCGCCTCGTACGGCGAGTTCGAGTTCTGGTTCGCCGGCATCAAGGTCGTCGCCATCGGCGCCTTCGTCGTCATCGGTCTGCTCGCCGTCTTCGGCGTGCTGCCGGGCTCGGACAACCCGGGCGCCGGATTCGCGCACCTCACCGACAGCGGGGGCTTCTTCCCGATGGGCGCCGGCGCGGTCCTCACCGGTGTGCTGATGGTCGTCTTCTCGTTCATGGGCAGCGAGATCGTCACGCTCGCCGCCGGCGAGTCCGAGGACCCGCAGAAGGCGGTCACCAAGGCCACCAACAGCGTGATCTGGCGGATCGGCGTCTTCTACCTGGGCTCGATCCTCGTCGTCCTGACGCTGCTGCCGTGGAACGACAAGTCGATCGTCGAGAAGGGCTCGTACGTCGCCGCCCTCGACTCCATCGGCATCCCGCACGCCGGCCAGATCATGAACGTGATCGTCCTGACGGCCGTCCTGTCCTGCCTGAACTCGGGCCTCTACACGGCCTCCCGCATGGCCTTCTCGCTCGGGCAGCGCGGTGACGCGCCGAAGGCCTTCGCCAAGACCAACCAGCGGGGCGTGCCGACGGCCGCGATCCTCGGCTCGGTCGTCTTCGGCTTCGTCGCGGTCTTCTTCAACTACAAGTGGCCGGACACCGTCTTCGCCTTCCTGCTGAACTC
This sequence comes from Streptomyces sp. NRRL B-24572, assembly GCF_002156145.1. Classification (NCBI taxonomy): domain Bacteria; kingdom Bacillati; phylum Actinomycetota; class Actinomycetes; order Kitasatosporales; family Streptomycetaceae; genus Streptomyces; species Streptomyces sp. NRRL B-24572. The sequence continues at coordinate 11,245 of NZ_MWIG01000070.1, forward strand.
CTCCGGCGCGGTCGCGCTCTTCGTCTGGCTGGTCATCTGCGTGACCCAGCTGCGGATGCGCGGGATCATCCTGCGCGAGTCGCCGGAGAAGCTGATCGTGCGGATGTGGCTCTTCCCGTACCTGACGTGGGCGACCATCGCCATGATCGTCGGCGTCCTCGGCTACATGGTCGTCGACGGCGGCAGCAACCGTGAGCAGGTCGTGCTGTCCCTGCTCGTGGCCGCGCTCGTGATGGCGATCGCGCTGGTCCGCCAGCGGCTCGGCAAGAACGTCGCCCCCGTCGAGGAGCTGGAGCGCGTGTAGCTCCCCCGGGCTTGTGAACCAGGCGTACGAAAGGGCCCTGCCGCTCCTCCGAGCGGCAGGGCCCTTCGTGTGTCCGTGGCGGTCTCAGCCCTTGCGGCCGACCAGCTTCCAGGCGGCCGGCAGGGCGCCCATGGCGAGCGCGGCCTTGAGGGCGTCGCCGATGAGGAACGGGGTGAGGCCGGCCGCGACGGCCTGGCCGAAGGTCATGCCGGTGGCGAGGGCCAGGTAGGGCACGCCGACCGCGTAGATGAGCGCGGATCCGAGCACCATGGCGCCGGCGGTGCGGAGCACGGAGCGGTCGGCGCCGCGGCGGGCGAGGGCGCCGACGACGGTCGAGGCGAGGAGCATGCCGAGGATGTAGCCGAAGGACGGCATGCCGTAGCCGGAGGAGGCCTGCGCGAACCACGGGACGCCCGCCATGCCCGCGACCGCGTACAGGGCGAGGGCGAGGAAGCCGCGGCGGGCGCCGAGCGCGGTGCCGACGAGCAGGGCGGCGAAGGTCTGGCCGGAGACCGGGACCGGGGAGCCGGGGACCGGGACCGAGAGCTGGGCGGCGCCGCCCTCACCGGCCTCGCCGCCCAGCTCTCGGTCC
>NZ_MWIG01000700.1:0-2709 GCF_002156145.1 Streptomyces sp. NRRL B-24572
TCGAGCACCGGCCCCGGCACCGGAAGCTCCCGCGCCGTCCCCGCCCGCAGGTCCGCCGTGAACAGCCGCCCCGACAGCGCGAACGCCGCCGACTCCACGGCCCCGTCCACCGCGTACGCCACGATCCCCGCCGAGCCCTCCCGGCTCCGCTCCCGGCGCGCCCGCTCCTGCGGCGACAACTCCTCCTCCGCGCCCGCGAGCAGCGCCACCGGGTCGGCGACCGTCCGCTCGGCGGGCTCGCCGTCCCGGGGCAGGTCGAGCACCCAGAGCCGGTGCGAACGGTCCGTCCCCGAACCGGATCTGACGAACACCACGCGCTCCCCGTCCGGGGAGACCGAGAAACCACGCGGGACCCCCAGGGTGAACCGCTGGGTCCGGGCGTGCTGACGGGGGAAGGAGAGCTCGGCCGAGGGTGTCGCCGGCTGCTGCGAAGACAAGGTCATGCGGCTGAAACTAGCGCCGTGCGCCCCCCTCGTGCCTCCGTCCGCCGATCGATGCGGCCGCACGGATAGTTATGATCCGTAGCACTAGGTGGGTATGCATCGGACCGGCATGCCCTCTGGCACATGCTGATCGACCGAACCGCACGAATATCCGACCGAAGGTGGAGGTGAACCGCCGTGGCACTCTCGATCTCCGTGGTGGTGCTGCTGGCGATCGTCGTCTTCCTGCTGATCCGGAAATCCGGGCTGAAGGCTGGACATGCGGCGGTCTGCGCGCTCCTGGGCTTCTACCTGGCGAGCTCGTCCATCGCTCCGTCCATCAGCACCCTCACCACGAACGTGGCGGGCATGATCGGCGGCCTCAAGTTCTGACCTCGCACCCGGCCTGACCTCGTAGGGTGGGGGCATGTCCGATCTCCCCGCCCGCCGTCTGCTGCTCGTGCACGCGCACCCGGACGACGAGTCGATCAACAACGGCGCCACCATGGCCAGGTACGCGGCCGAGGGCGCCCTCGTCACCCTCGTCACCTGCACGCTCGGCGAGGAGGGCGAGGTCATCCCGCCCGACCTCGCCCACCTGGCCCCCGACCGGGAGGACCGGCTCGGCCCGCACCGCGTCGGCGAACTCGCCGCCGCGATGACCGAGCTGGGCGTCACCGACCACCGCTTCCTCGGCGGCCCCGGGCGCTTCCGCGACTCCGGAATGATGGGCGCCGAGCAGAACAAGCGCGCCAACGCCTTCTGGAACACCGACGTCGACACCGCCGCGCCCCACCTCGTCGAGGTGATCCGCGAGACCCGCCCGCAGGTCCTGATCACCTACGACCCCGACGGCGGCTACGGCCACCCCGACCACATCCAGGCCCACCGGGTCGCCACCCGCGCGGCCGAACTCGCCGCCGACCCGGACTACCGCCCCGACCTCGGACCGGCCCACACGATCGCCAAGATCTACTGGAACCGCGTCCCGCGCCCCGTCGCCGAGGCCGGATTCGCCCGGCTCCGCGCCGAGGGCTCCGTCTTCCCGGCGATCGCCGGGATCGACGACGTCCCCGGCGTCGTCGACGAGGAGCGGATCACCACCGAGATCGCCGCCGACCCCGCGTACACGGCCCGCAAGAGCGCCGCGATGGCCGCGCACGCCACCCAAGTCGCCGTCGACGGTCCCTTCTTCGCCCTCTCCAACGACCTCGGCCAGCCGATCTTCACCACCGAGTACTACGAGCTGGTCCAGGGCGTCTCCGGCGCCCCGGCGGGCGAGCGCGAGACGGACCTCTTCGCGGGGGTGACTGCATGAGCGACCCCGTGGTCTCCCCGGGCGTCCGGTACGCCTGGTACGGCGCCCTGTTCGTCCTCGGCCTCCTCGTCGGCACCGCAGGGTCCCTCGTCCAGGCCGCCTGGCTCCCCGCCGGCCTGCTCCTCGCGCTCCTCGCCGCGGGGGGCCTCTTCTACGGAGGGCTGCGCGCCACCGGCACCCAGGTCGGCGTCGCCGCCGCCGGCGGTGGCTGGCTCGTCGCCGTCATGCTGCTCAGCCTCGGACGCCCCGAGGGCGACGGGCTGTTCGGCGGAGGCGTCGGCGAGCTGCTCTTCCTCTTCGGGGGCATGGCGCTCGCTGTGATGTGCGTCACTCTGCCCCGGTTGTCGCGACCGGCCCCGTGAACAGGACGACTTGAGAGCGGGGACGCCCCGACTTCGGCCGGATTGCCCGTCGTCAGTAGCCCGGGGGTCGGGTATGAGTCGGCGGCGTTCAGTATGGTGGTGCGCGCCGCCGAACCGCCCGGGTCAACACGAGCATCAGCAAGAGCGGGCGGTGGAGCCAACCGGGAGATCCTGCTTTGAGTCGTGAAACTGGTCGAGAGACTGACAGTTCGTCCTCCGGCGCCCAGGGGCGCGGTGGAGCCGCTTACCCCTCGGGTACCCCGCCGTACGGATCCCGCCAGTATCCGTCGCTCCACCCCACGCAGGACGCGCCGGAGGGGACCGCCGCCGCGTCCGTGCCGCCGGAGGAGCCCAAGACCGAGACGACCCTGACGACCCGGATCCGGATCAACATCCCGGGTTCGCGTCCGATTCCGCCGGTCGTGGTCCGCAAGACGGTCAACGAGGCGTCCGCCCCGGATCCCGAGCCCGTCGTGGAGCCGGAAGCGGAGCCCGAGCCGGTGGCCGCGGCCCCGGAGCCGGTGGCCGCCGCGCCGGAGCCGCCGAAGGCGAAGGAGACGAGCGACTGGTTCGCCCCCCGCAAGGCGGCGGCCACCGGCTCCGGGGC
>NZ_MWIG01000701.1:0-526 GCF_002156145.1 Streptomyces sp. NRRL B-24572
CCGGGACAACGGCTCGGATCCGCTGGAGTACCAGAACTCCAAGGAGCGCGAGTTGGAGCCGTACCGGTCGTCCAGCTGGGCGCAGGTGGAGAGGGCGCGCCGGGTGGACATCGGCCGGACGCCGACGGCCGAGGGCACCTACACCTGGCTGGACAGCACGGGCCGCGAGGTGTTCGTGCGCAATCTCGCGCTGATCGACGGCGGCCGGTACCACGTCGTCCAGGTGATCGGCCCGGAGGGCGAGCGCGACAGGGTCTCCGAGATCTACGAGCAGGCCACGAAGGCGTTCCGCCCGGGACGGTGAGCCGATGGCGAGCCGGAGGTCCCACCGGCCCCCGGTCACGGTGCTGTTCCTATGACCGCCCCGAGGTTCCGCTGCCCGTGCCCCCCTCCGTAACCTGACATCAGAAGGAACGGGCGGGGGCAAGTGGAACATTCTCAGAGCGCTTCTCAGGGCACAGGATCGGGGCTGCTGCTCGCCGGTCGCTACCGGCTGGGCGAGTCCATCGGACGCGGCGGCATGGGC
>NZ_MWIG01000702.1:0-945 GCF_002156145.1 Streptomyces sp. NRRL B-24572
CGGACGCGGCGGCATGGGCAAGGTCTGGCGCGCGCACGACGAGGTGTTGCACCGCGTGGTGGCGGTGAAGGAGTTGACGGCGGGCCGGTTCGTGGCCGAGGCCGACCGGCTCGTGCTGCACGCCCGTACGCAGAAGGAGGCGCGGGCCGCCGCGCGGATCACGCACCCGGGTGTGGTGACCGTCCACGACGTCCTGGAGCACGACAACCGGCCGTGGATCGTGATGCAGTACGTCGACGGGCCCTCGCTCGCCGACGCCGCCAAGGAGGCCGGCACGATCGAGCCCCGCGAGGCGGCCAGGATCGGGCTGCACGTCGTCGGCGCGCTGCGTGCCGCGCACGCGGCCGGGGTGCTGCACCGGGACGTCAAGCCGGGCAACGTGCTGCTCGCGCGCGACGGGCGCGTCCTCATCACCGACTTCGGGATCGCGGCGATCGAGGGCGACTCGACGATCACCCGGACCGGTGAGATCGTCGGCTCCATCGACTATCTGGCGCCCGAGCGGGTACAGGGCGGCGATCCGGGTCCCGCATCCGACCTCTGGTCCCTCGGCGCCACGCTGTACACGGCGGTGGAGGGCACCTCGCCGTTCCGCCGCACCTCCCCGATCAGCACCATGCAGGCCGTGGTGACCGAGGAGCCGCCGCACCCGCAGAAGGCGGGGCCGCTGGCCTCCGTCATCGTGGCCCTGCTGCGCAAGGATCCGGCGCAGCGGCCGCGCGCGGACGAGGCCGAGCGGATGCTGCTCGACGCGATGGAGGGGCGTGCGCCCGCGGCGGCGCAGGCGTACGTGCCGACCCAGCGCGTGGCCAGGGAGGACCTGGACACGGCGGCGGACGCGCAGGCGGCGGCCGGTACGGGGCTGGGCGCGGGTACGGGGCCGGGCACGGGTACGGAGAGCCTGGCGGGCGGCCCGCCAGGCTCTCCGTACCCGTGCCCGGCCCC
>NZ_MWIG01000703.1:0-2183 GCF_002156145.1 Streptomyces sp. NRRL B-24572
GCGGCGGGCCGGGCGGCGGCCCGGCGCAGCAGCTCGGCGCGGAGAAGGGCGCGTCGCTCGTCCGGGGTGGCGGCGGTGGTGCCCGTCGCGGGCGGGGCCTGGTGTGTCGTCATATCTCGCCCGCTGCGTCGCCGGCCAGTCGGCCGAGCAGCGAGTCCACCTCCTCCGGGGAGAGCGCGTCGAGGTCGGCGAGGAGCCGCTCGATGTCCGCGGGGTCGTCGAGGTCGGGCAGTCCCGGGCCGTGGCCGGGTTCCCGCTGGTCGTGTGTCGTGCCGGGCGTCGGCTGCGGTGCGAGCCCGTCGGCGATGTCGGCGGCGAGGTCCGCGGCCGTGGCGCCGCGCAGGATGCGGACGAGTCCGATCTCGACGCCGAAGTCGGCTTCGAGGGTGCGTCGCACCTCCAGGCCCATCACCGAGTCCATGCCGAGCTTGCTCAGGGGCCGCTGGGCCGGGATCCGGTCGACGGTGGTGCGCAGCGCGGCGGCGGCGACCCGGCGCACCCGCTCGGTGAGCAGGGCGGCGCGGGTGGCGGGGTCGGCGGCCGCGAGCGTGCTCGGGTCGACCTTCTCCTCCGTGTCCTGCCGCGCGGCGGGGGGTGCCTCCTCCGTCGGGCTGTCGCCGGCCGTCCGGTCGCGCCAGGCGGACCGGGCGATGCGCAGGAGGGGGCCGCCGTCCTCGGCCATGACCGTGGTCGTCGCGGTGCCGTCCCCGGTCCGGGCGATGTGCACCCAGCGGGGCTCGGCCCCGGTGTCGTACGGCTCGATGCCCCGGGCGGAGAGCGGCGCGTGGGCGCCGAGTACGGCGGCGGTGATCCGGAAGGCCACGTCGAGCGCGGAGCGCCGCCCGGGGGCGGTGCCCCGGCGCAGCCGTACGAGGACCTCGTCCCCGGCGTGCCAGGCGGTGTCGGCGGCGGTGTCGGCCACGGTGCGCGGGGTGGTGCAGCGTCCGGTCAGCTCGGCGAGGTCCGGCGGGTCGGCGTCCGCCGGGGCGGGCGTCTCGTGCCGTGCGGTGAGCAGCCGGGTCCAGCCGGATCCGGTGGTGCGGCCGTACGCGGCGACGGTGGCGGCGCCCGGGGCGACGGGCCCTGCGACGACGGACGCCTCCGCGGGCGCCAGGTCCTCGGTCGTGTCCCAGTCGACCGAGACGCTCCGCCGTTCCGGGGCCGTCGGTGCCGTCGCCCCGCCCGCCGTTTCGAGGGCGGTCATGGCGGTGGCCGTGACGCCGGCGGCGAACTGGGCGGCCCGTCCGCGCAGGGCGATACGGGGGGCCCCGGTGCCGGCCGCCGCGAGGAACCGCACCTTGCCCGCGCCGTGCGGCCGGGCCGCGCCGGTCCGGCGCAGCTCCCACACGGTCCGCAGGACGTTCTCCTGCTCGCCCTCGCCGCGCCGCAGCGTGGGCAGGACGAGGGGGTCGACGCCCCGTGCCGTGCAGCACTCGGTGAGCGAGGGCGACAGGGTCGGGTGCGCGCCGACCTCGACGAAGGTGCGGCAGCCGAGGTCGACGAGGGTGTCGACGGCCTGGACGAAGCGGACGGGGCGGCGCAGGTTGTCGGCCCAGTAGGCGTGGTCGAGGGCCGGGCCCTCGACGACCTCCCCGGTCACGGTGGAGACCAGGGCGGCGGTGGTGGCGCGCGGCCGGATGCCCGGCGCCGCCGCGGCGAACTCCTCGCGCAGGGGCTCCAGGAAGCGGCTGTGGAAGGCGATGTCGCCCGGCAGCAGCCTGCCGAACACCTCCTGCGCGGCCAGCTCGTCGACCATGGCCCGCACGGTCGCGGCCTCTCCCGCGACGAGGGTGGAGCCGGGCGCGTTCCAGGCGGCGATGTCCGCTCCGCCGCCGTGCCGGGCGATGAGCTCCTCGGCCGTCTCGGCGTCGACGCCGAGGAGCGCGGTGCGTCCGGTGCCCACGGCCCGGCGCATGAGTTCGCCGCGGCGGCGCCGGGCATCCGGCCGCGCGCCACCACCGCCGCCCTGGTCTCCACCGTGACCGGGGAGGTCGTCGAGGGCCCGGCCCTCGACCACGCCTACTGGGCCGACAACCTGCGCCGCCCCGTCCGCTTCGTCCAGGCCGTCGACACCCTCGTCGACCTCGGCTGCCGCACCTTCGTCGAGGTCGGCGCGCACCCGACCCTGTCGCCTCGCTCACCGAGTGCTGCACGGCACGGGGCGTCGACCCCCTCGTCCTGCC
>NZ_MWIG01000704.1:0-3856 GCF_002156145.1 Streptomyces sp. NRRL B-24572
GAGGGCGAGGACGAGGGCGGTGCCGAGGGCGAGTTGGGTCTCGACGCGCTGGAGGCCCCGGGCGCCGTACCAGTCGCAGCCGGCCGGGAGGCGGCGCGCCTGGACGTTGTAGTCGGCGCAGACGAGGAGCTGGGCGAGTTTGACGGGTTCGCCGACGAGCCGGTCGGTGTTGCCGGAGACCTCGCCGCGGCGGGCTCCGCAGACGGGCGGGGCGCCGGGGGTGGCGGCGCCGGCGTCGGACTGCCAGCAGTTGCCGCCGCCCTGGCCGTCCCACCACACGTCGGTGCGGTTGGGGCGGGCGTTGCCGGCCTTGTCGACGCCGAGGTGGTTGTCGGCGTAGCGGTTGTGGTGGGAGGTGTCGGTCTGCTTGCCCCAGGCGGACTCACCGCGGATGAAGGCGGGGACGGCGCTGAGGAAGAAGGCGGCGCGCTGATGGCCGTAGACCCAGTTGTCCTCGTACAGGTTCCAGTTCCCGCCGGCGGTGATGATGCCGGTGCCGGGCGGCATGGAGATCTGGGGGCAGACGACGCCCCGCTCGTAGCCGCGGTCGACGGGGAGCTTGGCGCAGGTGCCGTCGGCGACGTACGGGTAGTAGTTCTCGTTGTTGTCGTGGATCAGGTTGCGTGCGAAGCGGGCGTGGTTCTGCGGGAGTCCGGGGTGGCCGGGGAAGGCGGAGTCCATGGAGGCGCCGCCCATGTTGTGGTCGAACTCGTTGTCGTGGACATAGACGGAGTCCCCGGCGGTGCCGGAGTAGCCGACCATGTTGTGGTGGCTGCGGCAGTCGGTGATCTCGATGGAGTAGCGGGGGACGTCGTAGCCGCGGCCGTTGTTGATGTTCGAGGCCGAGCCGGGGTAGATGCCGGAGTCGCCGTTCCCGTAGGACTCGCAGTTCTTGTAGAGGCCGTGGTCGGAGGCGAAGGTCAGGAAGCCGTACTCGTCGTTCCAGCGGGTGAGGACGTCGTCGATGACGAAGCCGTCGGCGGCGAGGACGTACAGCGAGTTGAAGGTGGTGCGCTGGGCGGTGAAGTTGCGGAAGTAGACGCCGTCGGAGCCGTCGGCGCGGATGGCGTTGAGCTTCTGGTACTTGGCGTCGATGACGACGTCGAGGCGGGAGGCTCCGGTGCCTTCGATCTGGAGGTTCTTCTTGCCGAGGATCGCGACCAGGTTCTGGTTGTGCGGGCACTGCTTCTGCTGCGCGTAGCTGAGGATCTGGTAGCCGAGCGCGGACTTGCGGGCCTTGAGCCCGGCGCAGGCGCCGGTGGGCGGCGGCAGGGAGGGCTCCTCCTCGTAGAGGCCGGGGAGGATCGCGATGGTCATGCCGGACCGGTCGACGGCGTCGACGGCCTGCTGGAGGTGGCGGTAGCCGCTGCGGGCGCAGCGCGCGAAGAGGGCGAGGTTGCGGGCCTTGAGGGCGGCCGGGAAGCCGGAGATCCGGCGCTCGAAGTCGGCTCGGTCGGTCTTGCAGACGAGGAGGTCGGGTTCGCCCGTGCGGAGTTCCGGCACGCTGCCGGAGCCGTCGGGGAGGGTGACGGGCCGTTCCTCGTGGGCCTGGGCGGGAGGAGCGGTGAACAGGGCCGCGGCGAGCGCCACGAGCACGACCGAGAGCACGGAGGCGGATCTTCGGATCCACGAGGTCCACGGGGTCCACGACATGCGCGTGAGAGTAGAGGATTGTTCATCTTTTTGGACCCCCCGTGCACGCACCAAAAGGCCGCCGGGGATCGACTCACCGTTGACGTGGGCCGCGCGGAATCCTACGGTCGTCCATAGGATTCCCTTGCGGGCTCGGAAAAGGGCCTCAGGACAGGAGCGGGCGATGACCACGGAGCAGGCCAGGAAGACGGCCGAGGCGCTCACCTACAGCACCGGTTTCGGCAACGAGCACAGCTCGGAGGCGGTCCCCGGCGCGCTGCCGGACGGCCGCAACTCGCCGCAGCGCGCTCCCCTCGGCCTCTACGCCGAGCAGCTCAGCGGCAGCGCCTTCACCGAGCCGCGGGCCCACAACCGCCGCTCCTGGCTCTACCGGATCCGCCCCTCGGCCGCGCACCCGCCGTTCACCCGGATCGACAACGGCGCCCTCGCCGGCGCCCCCTTCACCGAGACCGTGCCCGACCCCAACCGGCTGCGCTGGAACCCGCTGCCCGAGCCGGCGCCCGGCACCGACTGGCTGGCCGGCCTGTGGACCCTCGGCGGCAACGGCGACGCGACCCAGCGCACCGGCATGGCCGTGCACCTCTACCACGCCAACGCCTCCATGGAGCGGGTCTTCGGCGACGCCGACGGCGAGCTGCTGATCGTCCCGGAGCGCGGCGGCCTCCTCCTCCGCACCGAGCTGGGCCTGCTCGCCGCCCACCCGGGCGAGGTGGCGCTGATCCCGCGCGGCGTCCGCTTCCGCGTCGAGCTCCTCGACGAGACGGCCCGGGGATACGTCTGCGAGAACTACGGCGCCCCGTTCCAGCTCCCGGACCTCGGCCCGATCGGCGCCAACGGTCTCGCCAACGCCCGTGACTTCCGCGCCCCGGTCGCCGCCTACGAGGACGTCGAGGGCCCGGTCGAGGTGGTCAACAAGTACTGCGGCAAACTCTGGTCGGCGACGTACGGCCACTCGCCGCTCGACGTCGTCGCCTGGCACGGCAACCACACCCCGTACGTCTACGACCTGCGCCGCTTCAACGTCATCGGGACGATCTCCTACGACCACCCCGACCCGTCGATCTTCACCGTCCTCACCTCGCCCTCCGACACGCCGGGGCTCGCGGGCGTCGACTTCGTGGTCTTCGCCCCGCGCTGGCTGGTCGGCGAGGACACCTTCCGCCCGCCGTACTTCCACCGGAACGTGATGAGCGAGTACATGGGCCTCATCGAGGGCGCCTACGACGCGAAGGCGGAAGGCTTCGTGCCGGGCGGCGGCTCGCTGCACAACATGATGTCCGCGCACGGCCCCGACCGGGAGACCTTCGACAAGGCCAGCGCCGCCGAGCTGAAGCCGCAGAAGATCGACGACGGCCTTGCCTTCATGTTCGAGACCCGCTGGCCGGTGACGACGACCCCGCAGGCCGCGGGCGCCGATCACCTGCAGAAGGGATACGACGACGTATGGCAGGGTCTTGAGCGCCACTTCCGGCCGTAATGTCTCGGCCGTAAGCCCGTAGCCTTCGTACGGAGAACCCGTGACCGCCTTCGCTCCCGACTCGCTGGTCCTGAACCGCAAGCTGCCGCTCTGGTATCAGGTCTCGCAGTCGCTGCGCGCCTCGATACTGGGCCGCACGCCCGACGCCTCGCTGCGGCTGCCCACCGAGGAGCAGCTCGCCGCCCACTACGGCGTGAGCGTGCTGACCATGCGCCAGGCCCTCAAGGAACTGGAGGAGGAGGGCCTGATCAGCCGGCACCGGCGGCGCGGGACCTTCATCGAGCCGGGCGCACGGCGGTCCACCCCGCGGCGGCTGCTCGGCTCGATCGACGCGATCGTGGCCCAGCAGTCCGGCGAGCGGACGACGGTCCTCGGGCACGGCGCCGAGCCGGTGCCCGGGGAGCTCGCGGAGTACTTCCCCGACGTGCCGGAGGTCGTGGCGTACCGGCGGCTGCGCAGCGACGGGGAGAGCGGCGAGCCGACGAACTGGGCGGAGAACGCGGTGCGCCCCGAGCTCGCCGCCGCGATCGACCCGGCCGACCTGGAGCGCTGGCCGATGACGAAGGTGCTGCGGGACGTGGTCGGGGTGCGGATCAGCCGCATCACGGACACGGTCGAGGCCCGCCTCGCGGACCCGGAGACGGCGGGACTGCTCCAGGTCCCGCTGCTCTCCCCGATCCTCCACTACACGGGGGTGACCTACGACGAGGACGGCCGGGTCGTCGA
>NZ_MWIG01000705.1:0-3480 GCF_002156145.1 Streptomyces sp. NRRL B-24572
ACGACGAGCTGGACGACGCCTTCCGCGCCGCGCCCCGGCCGCTCCTCGTCGACCTCAACAGCCCCGGACTCGCCCCGGAGGACGTCCTGCGCCGGGCCCGCGAACTCGCCCCGGAGCAGGAGCTGATGGCCCGCTACGAGAGTGGGCTCACCGGAGCCGTGCGGGAGATCCTCGCCGGGCGGATCGACACCTCCTTCGGCCGGTACGGAGGACTCGACGCCCGCCTCCGGGCCCGGCTCGACGTCCAGTTCGTCCGGTACGAGCCGATGGCGGTGATCCTCCCCGATGACCACCCGCTCGCCGGCCTGCCCGAGGTGCCGCTCGCCCGCCTCGCCGGGGAGCGGATCTACGCCGGGGCCGGAAACGACCGCACCCCCGAGTGGACCGACCTCGCCGCCCGCCTCTTCGCCGGCCGGGGCATCGAGATCGCCCCGCCCGCGCCGCTCGCCGTCGGCAAGGAGGAGTTCCGCCGGCTCATGGCCAAGTACCGCGACCCGGTCCTCGCCGTCGTCGACTTCCCGCCCATGCCGGACTGTGTGATCCGGCCGCTCGTCGACCCCGTCCCCCTCTCGCCCGTGAGCCTCGTGTGGCGCAAGGGACTCCGCCACCCCGGCCTGGACGCCCTCCGCAGGGCGGCCGCGGAGCTGGGCGCCCGGGAGGGCTGGCTGGAGCGCCCGCCCGGCTCCTGGCTGCCGGAGGCGGAGCCGGGACTGCCCGCGTAGGACGGGGGAGGGGGGAGGGGCGCTCACAGGGCTCGTGCGCTCCGGGTGAGAGCAAGGTTCCGCCACCGTCACCTCACGGCACCGGCCTGAAACGCGCCCTCCCTAGCGTCGGTCGCATCAGGGATCCGACTCCGTGGAGGTGCGAGATGGGTGGCCGCTGGATCGAACGCTGGGAACCGGAGGACGAGACCTTCTGGCGCGAGAAGGGGGAACGGATCGCGCGGCGGAACCTCCTCTTCTCCGTCCTCTCCGAGCACATCGGCTTCTCCGTCTGGAGCCTGTGGTCGGTCATGGTCCTCTTCATGGGACCGCAGTACGGGGTCGACCCGGCCGGCAAGTTCTTCCTCATCGGCACCGCCACCTTCGTCGGCGGGCTGATCCGCATCCCGTACACCTTCGCCGTCGCCCGCTTCGGCGGCCGCAACTGGACGATCTTCAGCGCCCTGCTGCTCCTGCTGCCCACCGGCCTCGCCTTCGCGGTGATGCACCCCGGCACCTCGTACACCACCTTCGTCCTCGTCGCCGCCCTCACCGGCGTCGGCGGCGGCAACTTCGCCTCCTCGATGACCAACATCAACGCCTTCTTCCCGCTCCGGAAGAAGGGCTGGGCGCTCGGCCTCAACGCGGGCGGCGGCAACATCGGCGTCCCCGTCGTCCAGCTCGTCGGCCTCCTCGTCATCGGCACCGCCGGCGCGATGCACCCGAGGATCGTGCTCGGCGTCTACCTGCCGCTCATCGTCGTCGCCGCCGTCTGCGCCGCGCTCTTCATGGACAACCTCGCCCCCGTGAAGAACGACACCGGCGCCGCGAGGGAAGCCGTACGGGCCCGGCACACCTGGATCATGGCCTTCCTGTACGTGGGCACCTTCGGCTCCTTCATCGGCTACAGCTTCGCCTTCGGCCTCGTCCTCCAGACCCAGTTCGGCCGCACCCCGCTCCAGGCCGCCTCGCTCACCTTCGTCGGCCCGCTCCTCGGCTCCCTCATCCGGCCCCTCGGCGGCTCCCTCGCCGACCGGCACGGCGGCGCCCGCATCACCCTGTGGACCTTCGCCGCGATGGCCGTCGCGACCGGAGTCGTCATCTACGCCTCCGTCGTCGAGTCCCTCCCCGTCTTCCTCGTCGGCTTCATCGGACTCTTCGTCCTCAGCGGCCTCGGCAACGGCTCCACGTACAAGATGATCCCGGCGATCTTCCTCGCCCAGGGGCACCGCAAGGGGCTGGTGGGCGAGCCCGCCGAGGCCTACGGGCGACGGCTCTCCGGGGCCTCCATGGGGCTCATCGGCGCCGTCGGCGCGCTCGGCGGACTCGGCATCAACCTCGCTTTCCGCCAGTCCTTCCAGACCGCCGGCACCGGCACCGCCGCCTTCGTCGCCTTCCTCGCCTTCTACGCGGCCTGCATGCTGGTCACCTGGGCGGTATACCTTCGGGCGCCGGTCACCGTTCCCGATGCCGTGGAAGCGGTCACGGATCCGGAGTCCCGGCCCGGATTCGCGAGGGTGTGACGTCCGATGCCCGACGTGGACCGTAACGACCAGGAAATACGCGCGAACCCGGACCGTCACGCGTCCCCGTCAGGCTCGGACCCCATGGACGAGCAAGAACACGGCCCCCTCGCGGGCTTCACGGTCGGCGTCACCGCGGCACGACGCGCCGACGAGCTGATCGCGCTGCTGCGCCGACGCGGCGCCGCCGTCGTCCACGGCCCCGCCCTGCGGATCGTGCCGCTCGCCGACGACACCGAACTCCTCGCCGCCACCAAGGAACTCATCGGCCACGCCCCGGACGTCGTCGTCGCCACCACGGCGATCGGCTTCCGGGGATGGGTCGAGGCGGCCGAGGGATGGGGGTGCGGGGAGGAGCTCCTCGACGTGCTGCGGGGCGTCGAGCTCCTCGCCCGCGGGCCGAAGGTCAAGGGGGCCGTACGGGCCGCCGGGCTCACCGAGTCCTGGTCGCCCTCGTCCGAGTCCATGGCCGAGGTCCTCGACCGGCTCCTCGCGGAGGGCGTCGAGGGCCGCCGCATCGCCCTCCAGCTCCACGGCGAGCCCCTCCCCGGCTTCGTGGAGGCCTTGACGGCGGGTGGGGCGGAGGTCGTCGGCGTCCCCGTCTACCGCTGGATGCCGCCCGAGGACCTCGGCCCGCTCGACCGGCTCCTCGACGCGGTCCTCGCGCGCGGGCTCGACGCGGTGACCTTCACCAGTGCGCCGGCCGCCGTGTCGCTGTTCTCCCGGGCGGCGGAGAAGGGCGTACGGGACGAACTCGTCGCCGCGCTCCGGCACGACGTGCTCGCGGTGTGCGTGGGGCCCGTGACGGCGCTGCCGCTCCAGGCGGAGGGCATCGACACGCACCAGCCCGAGCGCTTCCGGCTCGGGCCGCTCGTCCAGCTCCTCTGCCGGGAGCTCCCCGGGCGCGCCCGGGTCCTGCCCGTCGCCGGCCACCGCGTCGAGATCCGCGGGCACGCGGTCCTCGTCGACGGCGCCCTGCGGCCCGTCCCGCCCGCCGGGATGGCCCTCCTCGGCCTCCTGGCCCGCCGGCCCGGCTGGGTCGTCTCCCGCGCCGACCTCCTCCGGGCGCTGCCGGGCGCGGGGCGCGACGAACACGCCGTGGAGACGGCGATGGCCCGCCTCCGGACGGCCCTCGGCACGCCGAACCTGATCCAGACGGTGGTGAAACGGGGGTACCGCCTGGCCCTGGACGCGCCCCCGGAGCAGAAGTACGACGGCTGACCCCGCCGCCCCCGCCGTGGGCCTGCGGCCCGCGC
>NZ_MWIG01000706.1:0-8276 GCF_002156145.1 Streptomyces sp. NRRL B-24572
CGGCCGGAGAGTGGTCCGCGGCCGGAGAGTGGTCCGCGTACGGAGGGTGATCCACGGCCGGAGGGTGGTCCGCATACGGAGGGTGGTCGGCGTATGTGGCGTACGACTGCGGCTCCGGGCCCGGCTGCGGGGCGGGCGGCGAGGCCGCGAAGGCGTCGCCCTGCTCGTACGCGTACGGCTGCTCCGGGCCCCCGTACGCGTACCCGTACGGCTGCTCCGGGGCCGGATACCCCTGCTCCTGCCCCTGCCGATACGCGTCGGTGTACCCGTATCCGTACCCGTACCCGTACCCCTGGCCGTCCTGCCCGAGGGCGTCCCGCCCGCCGCCCGTCACTTCGGGCGCTTCGTGGCGCCCGGCGCCTGGTCGGCCTTGCCCGGCTTGACGCTGGTGGTGGCCGCCGGCGCGGAGGCCGTCGCGGCCGGGGCGTCCGCGGTGGTGGCGGCGGCGGTGGGCGACGGGGCCTCGGTCGTGGCCTCGGCGGTCGGTGTGGCCGGTGCCCCGGAGGCGGTCCCGGAGGTGGCGCGCGGCGCCGCGGTGCGCTCCGGCGTGGCGTCGGCGTCTCCGGACGCCGCGGGGTCCGGCTGTATGAGCGCGGGCGCGTCGTGCTGCTCCTCGTTCGCCCAGGGCAGTGGCCCTCCCGCCGGTCCGGCGCCGAAGGAGCCCGCGACGACGACCGCGAGGAAACCGAGGCATGCCACGCCCAGTCCGGCAGCGGCCCACCGCACCTTGCGGCCCCGTCTGCCCGAGGCGTCGACGAAGACGCTGTTGTCCTGGTGGCTCATGTGCGCGCATTGTAGAGAGCACGTCACCGCAGTGCGAGTCCACACACATTCCGGACAACCCGTCGGTGACGGGCGACGACGTACCGGACGCCCGACGTGTCCCAAAACACCCCGCGTCGCGGCCGACCTCGCCGTAAGCTCTCGTCATGCAGGTGATCCAGTCCACGAAGCTCGCCAACGTCTGTTACGAAATCCGGGGTCCGGTGCTCGAAGAGGCGATGCGGCTCGAAGCCGCGGGTCATCGCATCCTCAAGCTGAACACGGGCAACCCGGCCGCCTTCGGCTTCGAGTGCCCGCCCGCCATCCTGGAGGACGTGCTCCGCAACCTCTCCGAGGCGCACGGTTACGGCGACGCGAAGGGGCTGCTCTCGGCCCGCCGGGCGGTGATGAGCCACTACGAGACGAAGGGCATCCCGCTCTCCGTCGAGGACATCTACCTCGGCAACGGCGTCTCGGAGCTGATCCAGATGTCGATGCAGGCGCTGCTCGACGACGGCGACGAGGTCCTCGTCCCGGCCCCGGACTATCCGCTGTGGACGGCCTCGGTCTCGCTCGCGGGCGGTACGGCCGTGCACTACCGCTGCGACGAGCAGGCGGACTGGATGCCGGACCTCGCGGACATCGAGCGGAAGATCACCGACCGCACCAAGGCGATCGTGATCATCAACCCGAACAACCCGACGGGTGCCGTCTACGACGACGAGATGCTGCGCTCGCTGACGGAGATCGCCCGCCGTCACAACCTGGTCGTCTGCTCGGACGAGATCTACGACAAGATCCTCTACGACGGCACGACGCACACCCCGACCGCCGCGATCGCCCCCGACCTCCTCGTCCTCACCTTCAACGGGATGAGCAAGAACTACCGGGTGGCCGGTTTCCGCTCCGGCTGGCTCGCGGTCTGCGGTCCGAAGCACCACGCGTCCTCGTACATCGAGGGCCTCACGATCCTCGCCAACATGCGCCTCTGCGCGAACATGCCGGCGCAGCACGCGGTGGCGGCCGCGCTCCAGGGCCGGCAGTCGATCGAGGACCTGGTGCTGCCGGGCGGGCGGCTGCTCGAGCAGCGGGACACGGCGTACGAGCTGCTCACGCAGATCCCGGGCGTGACGTGCGTGAAGCCGAAGGGCGCGCTGTACCTCTTCCCGCGCCTCGATCCGAACGTCTACAAGATCAAGGACGACCGGCAGATGGTCCTGGACCTGCTGCGGGCCGAGAAGATCATGGTCGTGCACGGGACGGGCTTCAACTGGCACGAGCCCGACCACTTCCGGATCGTCACGCTGCCGGCGGCCGCGGACCTGGCGGACGCGGTGACCCGGATCGGCCGGTTCCTGGACGGCTACAGCCAGCCGTAGCCCGCCACTCCGGACGGCGCTCGACCAGCCGTGGCCCACCACCCCGGACGACGCTCAACTTTAGACCGAATCTAAGCTAGGATGGCCCCAGAGCAACCGCTGGAGGCCATCCCATGTACGAACCGATCCGCACCAAGTCGGTCCACCGGATGGCCGACGACGCCCAGGCCGCGTACCCGCACCGCTCCCGCGAGGAGGAGCTGGACATCCAGCTCGCAGGACACCTCGCCGCCCTGCTCGCCGTCACCGACGAGCTGGGCGACACGGAGGCCGGCGAGCTCATCGCCCGGCAGGTGGCGCGGCTGCGCGGCGCACCGCCCGCGCGGCACGCCGGTCTGACCGGCTCGTCCGCGCAGGACCTGCACCGCAGGGCGCACGCCCTCGCGGGCCGCGCACTGGTCGTCGCCGCCTCCCGGGCCGACACGGCCGCCGCGATCCTCGCCGCCGGGCGCATGGACGCGCACACCGCGGCGCTGGCCGGGGACACCCCCCTGGTCGCCGCCCCCTGACGGCCCCGGTCCGCGCGGCACGAACCGCGCGGACCGGGCGCCACCCAACAGGGCGGCGCCGCACACCCCCCGGTACACCCCGCTCCGGTTCGGTAACGGGATCGCTCCTTCACCCCCCGTCCACCCAACTCCCCCTGGAATGTGGGTTTCCGCGAGCACGCTGCCCGCGTGAGACGCATCCTGGGAATCGTCCTGGCCGTCCTGCTCCTCGGCGGCGTGGCCGCCGTCCTCGTGACGGGCGGCGACAAGGACACGGGCACGGCAACGAAGACCGTGCGAGGAGTCATCGGATCGGAGAAGGCCGAGTTCTTCGCCGATCCGCAGGTGGTGAAGGCCCTGGCCGCCAAGGGCTTCACCGTGAACACCGAGACCTCCGGGTCCTGGGACATGGAGGAACTCCCCCTCGACGGGTACGACTTCGCCTTCCCGTCCTCCAAGGGACCGGCCGACGAACTCCGCGCCAAGGCGCAGGCGAAGACGAAGGACAAGGCGGCGTCCGCCCCGCTGCGGCCCTTCTACTCGCCGCTCGTCGTCGTCGCGCACAGCGCCGCCGCCCAGGTCCTCGCCGGCAACGGCCTGGCGACCCTGGGCCCGCGCGGGACGAACGGCACCCTGAAGATGGACGCCTACCTCGCGGCGGCCCGCGCCGACCGGACCTGGCAGCAGCTCAAGGGCTCGAACGGACACGCCGAGCTGAGCGGCACCCTCTTCATCACCTCCACCGACCCGGTCGCCTCCAACTCCGGCGCCCTCTACCTCGCCGCCGCGAGCTATGTCGCCGACGGCGGGCGGGTCGCGGGAGACAAGGCCGCCGTCGCCCGCACGGCCCCGCTGATGCGCAAGCTGGTGCAGGTGCAGGGCGCCCAGCAGTCCGGCTCGGACGCGCCCTTCCGTGACTTCGTCAGCGGCGTCGGCAACCCGCTCGTCCTCGTGTACGAGTCGCAGGTCGCCGCCCAGCTGCTCGCCGGCCGGCCCATGGGCGACCTCGTCGTCCTCTACCCGGACACCACGGTCAACAGCGACCACACCCTCGTACCGCTCACCGAGAACGGCAGGAAGCTCGGTGAACTCCTCTCCACCGACCCCGAGTTGCGCAAGCTCGCGGTCCGTCACGGCTTCCGCCCGCAGGGCGCGGCGAGCGAGTTCACCGCCGCGACCGACGGCCACACCGAGTACCTCAACCAGACGCTGACCGGAGTCCGCCAGGCGCCCGTGCCCACCAGCAAGGTGCTGCACGAGATGGCGCTGCGGGCCCGCGACCAGGGGGACACCGCATGACCACGCCCGGAGATCCGAGAAGAACGATGGCCCTGACACCGCCCGAGCAGGACGCCCCGCTCGTCCTGACCCCGCCCGAGCCCGTCCCCGCCGTCCGCGCCGAGCAGGCCTCGGGCCTGGTGCCGCTGGACGAGTCGGTCCGTACGGAGATGTCCCGACGGGCCGACGAGTACGTCGGCTCGCTGTCCGGACTCGACCCGCGCTCCCCCGAGTTCGCCGGCCGCATCGGCGAGATCACGGCGCTCGGCGCGGGCGAGATGCGCACCGCCGCCCAGCAGTCGAACCGGATGCTCGACCGCACGATCCGCTCCCTCGGCGAAGGCACGGGCGGCGACGCGCAGGCCCGGGTCGGCTCCTCCCTCGTCGAACTCCGGCGCACGGTCGAGGACCTGGCGCCCCAGGACACCCCCGGCAAGGGCTTCAAGGGCCTGCTCTCGAAGCTGCCGGGCGGGAACAAGCTGCGCGACCACGTCGCCAGGTACGCCTCCTCGCAGGCCACGCTGAACCGGATCGTCGACGCGCTGCGCAACGGCCGGGACGAACTGCGCCGTGACAACGCCGCGTTGCAGACCGAGCGGGCCCGCCTCTGGGAGACCATGGGAAAGCTCCAGGAGTACGCGGTGCTCACCGACGCCCTCGACGCGGCCGTGGAGGAGCGCATCGCCCTCACCCCCGACCCGGGTCAGGCGGACGCGCTCCGCGCCGACGTCCTCTTCCCGGTCCGGCAGAAACACCAGGACCTGCTGACCCAGCTCGCCGTCTGCGCCCAGGGCTACCTGGCGATGGACGTGGTCCGCCGGAACAACGACGAGCTGATCAAGGGCGTGGAGCGGGCGGCGACGACGACCGTGTCGGCGCTGAAGATCGCGGTGATGCTCGCCTCCGCGCTCGAGAACCAGCGGAAGGTCACCGAGCAGGTGAAGGCGCTGCGCTCGACCACCGAGGACATCATCCGGCGCAACGCCGAGGCGCTCGAAGGCCAGGCGGGCGAGATCCAGCAGATCGCGGCGGACCCGGCGGTGGGCGCGGAGACGCTCCGCATCGCCTTCCAGCAGATCTACCGGACGCTCGACGCCATCGACACGTACAAGGTGCAGGCCACGGAGTCGATGGCGGCGACGGTCGAGTCGCTGACGGCCGAACTCCAGGAGGCGAGCGCCCACCTGGCCCGCAGCCGCCGCACCGGCTCCCTGGAGGGCGGCCCCGCATGAGAACCCGCACCCTGACCCGCGCGGTCGCGGGCCTGGCCCTCGCCCTCCTCGCCACCGCCTGCTCCGGCGGCGGCGAGGAGGGCGACCGCCCCGAGGCGCAGAACACGGAGTACAGGACCGGAACCCTCCGGGTCCTCGCCTCCTCCGAGCTCGCCGACATGGCCCCCGTCCTCGACGAGGCCGCCAAGGCGACCGGGGTCACCGTCCGCCCCACCTACGCGGGCACCCTCGACGCCGTCGAGCGCATCGCGTCCGGCGAGGCGGACAAGACGTACGACGCGGTCTGGCTCTCCTCGAACGACTACCTCCGGCTCCGCCCGGACACGGCGAAGAAGATCACCAACGAGACACCGGTCATGACCTCGCCGGTGGCGCTCGGCGTGCGGCCCGCCGCCGTCGCCCGGCTCGGCTGGAACCCGGCGAAGGTGACCTGGTCGCAGCTGCACCGGGCGGTCGCCGACGGGAAGCTGACGTACGGCATGACGGACCCGAAGCGCTCCAACTCCGGCTTCTCCGCGCTCGTCTCGGTCGCCTCCGGGCTGTCCGGCGCCCAGTCGGCCCTCACCGAGCAGGACGTTGCCAAGGCCACCCCGAAGCTCAAGGAGTTCTTCACCGGCCAGAAGCTGACCTCGGGCTCCTCCGGCTGGCTCGCCACCGCCTACGCCCGCCGCACCGACGTCGACGCGCTCGTGAACTACGAGTCCGTGCTGCTGTCCGCGCCCGAGAAGCTGACCGTGATCCGCCCGTCCGACGGGGTCGTGACCGCCGACTACCCGCTCACCCTGCTCACCTCCGCCCGCCCCGAGGCGAAGGAGGCGGCGGGCCGGCTCACCACCTGGCTGCGCACCCCCGACGCCCAGCGGCGGATCACCGAGACGACCCTGCGCCGCCCCGTGGTCGTCGGCGTCCGCCCGGCCTCGGCGCTCGCCCGGGACGCGCGCCGCGAGCTGCCGTTCCCCGGCAGCCGGGCCGTCGCCGACGGTCTGCTCGACGCGTACGACAACACCCTGCGCAGGCCCTCCCGCACGGTGTACGTGCTCGACACCTCGGGCTCCATGGGCGGCGAGCGGCTCGACCGGCTGAAGTCGGCGCTCGCCGAGCTGACCGGCGACTTCCGGGACCGGGAGGAGGTGACCCTGATGCCCTTCGGCTCCTCGGTGAAGCAGGGCGAGGTCCGTACCCACACGGTCGACCCGGCCTCACCGAAGGCGGCGCTCGACGCGATCCGCGCCGACGCCGGGAAGCTCTCGGCCTCCGGCGGCACCGCGATCTACTCCAGCCTCCAGGAGGCGTACACGTTCCTGGGGAAGGCCCCGGCCGACACCTTCACCTCGGTCGTCCTGATGACGGACGGGGAGAACACCGACGGCGACCCGGCGGCCGCCTTCGACACCTTCTACCGCTCCCTCCCGGCCGGGCAGCAGCACACGCCGGTCTTCCCGATCCTCTTCGGGGACTCCGACCGGGGCGAGCTCGACCACATCGCGAGCCTGACCGGCGGAAAGCTCTTCGACGCCACGAAGGGTTCGCTCGACGGCGCCTTCGAGGAGATCCGTGGCTACCAGTGACCGCCTCCTCCGGTACGCCGAGTCCCGCAAGAACCTGACGGGCAGCGCCCTCGGCCTGGTCGGCGTCGGGATCACCCTCACCGGCGCGGCCGGCGGACTGTGGCCGCTGGTGGTCGGCGGCCTGTACGCGGCGGGGGCCCTCATCGCCCCGCCCGAGCGCCCGGACACCCCGCGCTTCCCGGACGCGGGCGAGCAACTCGAGGCCCTGCGGGCCGACTTCGCGACCCTGCGCGAGTACCTCACCGAGGTGGAGCTGTCGCCGTCCACCCGCGAGAAGCTGACCGGGCTCGTCACCCTCGTCGAGGCGCTGCTCGAACCGGGCTGGGTGAGCGACCCCGACCACCTCCACGTCCTCGCCCGCGCGGTGCGGCAGGACATCCCGGAGGCCGTCGACACCTTCGTACGGACGCGGTGGTGGTCGCGGTTCACGCCGGGCGCCGAGCCGGCGGAGAGCCACCTCGAACGGCAGCTGGCCGCGCTCCACGAGGAGGCGACGGCGATCGCGGCCGCCCTGCGGGACGCGGAGGCGATCCGCCAGGAGACGCACACGCGGTACGTGGAGGAACGGGGACAGTGACCTGGGGCGTCGGGGGCAGGAAGTATGTTCCGCGCATGACATTCTCACAGCACGCCGCGTCCCGTCGCACGGTCCTCACCGCCCTGGCGGCGGCCGCCACGGCGGGCGCTCCCCTGCTCAGCCAGCTCGCCACCGCGACACCGGCGTTCGCCACCGGGGAGAACGACCTCTACGGGTCCAACACGGACCTCTACACGAGCACGCTGCACCCCACCAAGGAGGGCACGGACTACGGCCGTCGCTCCCGGCGCCACGAGCAGTTCGACGGCTATCTGTCCAAGGTGGGCGTCTACACGAAGAAGACGGCGGTCCTCGCCATCCACGGCGGCCAGATCGAGCGGGGCACCTCCGAACTCTGTCTGGCGATCGCGGGATACGACCCGGCGGACGCGAACGCGGCCGCCCTGTTCCCCACGATGGTCCACGACTACTGGATGTTCGAGGGGATGCGCTCGGAGAACAACCGTGACCTGCACGTCACCTCGGTGAACTGCGACGACCACGTGGCGAGGCTGCTGGCCGCGAGCAGCCTGAACACGCTGAGCCTGCACGGTTGCCAGTACACCCAGCTCGGACTCCCCGACACCATGGTCTGGCCCTCGCAATCGGACCCGAAGCTGGTCGTCGTGGGCGGTCTGAACAAGACCTTCCGGGAGGCCCTGGTGTACGAGCTGAAGACCGCCGGGTTCCCCGCGCTGGACGCCCTCTCCGACGAGTGGCGGGACCGTTACAACCTGGCCGACTTCGCCGGCGCGGACCCGCGCAACATCTGCAACCGGACGATGACCGGCGCCGGCGCCCAGCTGGAGATCACCGAGGACATGCGCCGATCCCTGTTCGGCCCCGAGGCCACGGACTTCGACTGGAAGAGCGGCCGCATCGCGACCTGGAACAACCCGCGTTTCCTCGCCTTCCGCGACGCCTGCCGCCGGGCCATCGCGACCGTGGAGGCCGGTCAGCAGATCCTCTGACGGACATGCGCCGGCCCCCGG
>NZ_MWIG01000707.1:0-3014 GCF_002156145.1 Streptomyces sp. NRRL B-24572
TGGCGGCCCTGCCGGTCCCGCCGGCGTTCCGCATCGCCCCCGAGGGACGGGCCACGGCCGACCAGACCTTCGAGTCGCTCACCCTCCTGCCCGGAGGGCACACCCTGGTCGCGGCGCTGGAGGGCCCGCTGGCCGGGGACGGCAAGGACGCGAGCGGGCGCACCCTCCAGCGGATCCAGACCTGGGAACGGCGCCGGGACGGGGAGTTCGTCCTGGGTCGCCGGTACGCGTACCCCGTCGACGCGGGCCACGGCATCGCCGAGCTCGTCGCGACCCGGGACGGGCGGCTGATCGTGCTGGAACGGGGCTTCACCCGCGAGTTCAAGATCACCGCCCGGCTGTACGCGGCCGACCCGCTGGGCGCGAGCGACACGTCGAGGACCGGGACGCTGACCGAGGGGCCGGGGCTCCGGCCCGCGCGCAAGACCGCGATCGGCGACCTCGACGCCTGCCCGACGCTGGGCGCCCCGTCGAAGCTGCCGCAGAACCACCCCCTCGTCGACAACATCGAGGGCATGACCGCCCTCGGCCACGACGACGCGGGCCGCGTCCGGCTGCTGCTGGTCAGCGACGACAACGAGCTCCCGCAGCAGATCACCCGGCTGTACCGGGTGGACGTACGGCTTCCGGCGCGGCACGGGCAGGAAGGGCGGGGCGGGGCCCGGCTCCGTGCCCGTGCGGCCCTCGGGGCCGTCAGCGGGCCGGCAGGGTGCGCGGGTCCCGCGGTCCGCCGGCCCGCTCCACCAGCAGCGGCAGCAACCTGTGCCGCCACGTGTCGAGATGGACCATGCCGCCGGACATCCCGCCGTGGGCGTACCGCTGCCGGTACACGTGCGGCGCCGGCTCGCCGTGGAGGTCGACCTCCACGAGCTCCTCGAACGTCGCCCGCAGGAGGCCGGCGACCGCTTCGGCCGACGGCGGGACGTCCGTACCGGACAGGGCGTCGCGCAGCGCCTGCCAGACGTGGGGATCGCCGCGCAGGCCCCATCGGCCGGGCGCCGGGTCGAAGAGCTCGGACATCTTCGCCACGGCGGCATGGTCATGTGCCATGGCGTCAGTCTCCCAGGGCCCGGGGCCTGTCCGGCCCTGATCCGCCGGACAGGCCCGGGACGTGCCTTTCGGATCACGGAGTGACCGAGCGTGGGACCTTGTCATGGGTGGTCGGCCTCATGTGGTTCCGGTTGGCCTCCGCCGATGCTGCATGCCGAGTTCCGCGATCCCCTGCTGGTGGCTGTCCACGACGCCGAGTGCCCGCGGACACATGAGGACGACTTCTTTCTCCGCGTGGTCGGCGAGGTCCCGAGAAGGAGAGTGCTCGACCTCGGCTGTGGGACGGGGCGGCTGGCCCTGGGCCTGGCCGCGGCCGGCCACGTGGTCACCGGCGTCGACCCGGCCCGCGCCTCGCTCCAGGCCGCCCGCGCCAAACCCGGCTCCGAACGGGTGACCTGGGTGGAGGGGACCTCGGCGGACCTGCCCGATGCGGCGTTCGACGTCGCGGTCATGACGAGCCATGTCGCACAGTTCTTCGTCACGGACGAGGAGTTCGACCGTGCCCTGACCGATCTGAGGCGTGCGCTCGTGGCAGGCGGGCGCCTGGTCTTCGACACCCGGGACCCCGAAGCCCGGCGCTGGGAACCGGTCGGCGACGGAGACGGCGAGCTTCTCGTGATCGCCCGCCGCTGACGTCCCGCAGGAGAAGGGCCGGCCAGAGCACTCCCAGCGGAACGACCGCCCACGACGGGGGCGGCGGGGGCCCGCGGTCGGCTCGGGCCCACGGCTCCCCCGTCTACGCCTGCCGCCACGCCGAGTCCCTCAGCAGCCGCAGTCCGTTCAGGCCCACCAGGACCGTCGAGCCCTCGTGGCCCGCGACGCCCAGCGGGAGCGGGAGGTGGCCCGCGAGGTCCCAGGCGACCAGGGCGCCGATGCAGGTGCCCGCGAGCACCAGGTTCTGGACGACCAGGCGCCGGGCGCGGCGGGAGAGGGCCACGACGGCCGGGATCGCGCGGAGTTCGTCTCGGACCACGACCGCGTCGGCGGTCTCCAGGGCGAGGTCGGAGCCGGCCCGGCCCATGGCGATGCCGGTGTGGGCGGCCGCGAGGGCCGGGGCGTCGTTGACGCCGTCGCCGACGAGCAGCACCTTGGCGCCCGCCCGTTCCCACTCCCGTACCGCTTCCGCCTTCTCGTGCGGGAGGAGGCCGGCGCGAACGTCGGTGAGCCCCGCCTCGGCGGCGATGCGGGCGGCCGCGCCCGCGTTGTCGCCCGTCAGGAGAGCGGGGGTCGTGCCGGTCAGCCGGGCCAGGGCCGCGACCGCTTCCGGGGCGCCCTCGCGGAGCCGGTTGGAGAGGTCGAGGACGGCGGCCGCGGAGCCGTCGACGAGGACCTCGACGGCGGTGTCGGCGTGGGTGCCCGCCGCCCGGCGGACCCGCACCTCGCGGCCGTCGACCACCGCCCGTACCCCCCGCCCCGGCTCGGCGGTGAAGTCGCTCGCCTCGGGGAGCTCCAGGCCGCGGGCGCGCGCCTCGGCCACCACCGCGCGGGCCAGGGGGTGTTCGCTGGGCAGTTCCGCCGCCGCGGCCAGGGCGAGGGCCGCGTCGTCACCGTGGACGGCGGTCACCTTCGGCGTGCCCTCCGTGAGGGTGCCCGTCTTGTCGAGGGCGACCCTGTCGACCGCGCCGAGACGTTCCATCGCCACGGCCGACTTGACGAGGACGCCGTGGCGTCCGGCCGTGGCGATCGCGGAGAGCAGCGGCGGCATCGTGGCGAGGACCACCGCGCACGGCGAGGCGACGATCATGAAGGTCATCGCGCGCAGCAGGGCCTCGGTGACGTCGGCGCCGAGGGCGACGGGCAGGCCGAAGAGGGCGAGGGTGGCGACGACGACGCCGACCGAGTAGCGCTGCTCGATCTTCTCCACGAAGAGCTGGGTGGGGGCCTTGGTGGCGCTCGCCTCCTCGACGAGGGCGACGATCCGGGCGATGACGGAGCCGGCCGCGTCCTTGTCGACGCGGACGCGG
>NZ_MWIG01000708.1:0-8853 GCF_002156145.1 Streptomyces sp. NRRL B-24572
GGATCGCCCGCGCCGGACCTCGGCGATCACCGACTCGGCGCGGGCGATCCGGCCCTGGAGGTCGGCCGTGGACACCCCCTCGGCGGTCCCCTTCAGAAGACCGCGGGCCTCCGCCAGGTCCGCGTCCGTCTCCGCGAGCGCGCCCGTCAGCTTCCCCACGGCCTCGGTCAGCTCCTGCGCCCGCCGGTCCACCGCCTCGATCAGCCGGGCCGCCTGGTCCACGGCGCCCTCGGCGGCGCGGATGTGCACGGCGGCCCCGCCGCTGTCACCCGAGTCGATCTGCTGACGGGCCTGGTTGACGTGGGTCGTCGCGAAGACGAGCCGGTCCTTCGCCTGCTCGACGGCGCCGGCGACGGGCGCGGCCGCCGACTCGGCGTACCGCTCGCGCATCGCGGTCAGCGCCGCCTCGGCCGTCCCGATCCGCCCGGTCTGCTCCCGGAAGGCCGCCTCCACGACGGCCAGTGCCTCCGGGGCCGTGCGCTCCAGGGCCCGGAGCCGGTCGAAGTCCTCCGTCTCGGCGTCGAGGCGGGCGTTCGCCTCGGCGCAGCGGCGGAGGATCTCGTCCAGCATGCTCCGGCGGGTCGGGTCGTCCTCGGGGAAGGAGTCGTCGAGCTTCTGCCGCAGCCGGAACGAGGCCGTCAGCTGCTCCTTCGCGAAGTCGACCGCCTCGGTGAAGGGGCGCACCGCCTCCTCGCCGAACTGGGCGGACGCGAAGCCGAGTTCCTCCTGGCTGGTGCGGACGGCGTCGTCGGTGGCGACCAGCGTCCGGCGGGCCTCCCCGTCGAGCTCGTCGAGGGACGGCGGCGCCGGCCCAGTCGTTCTGTCGCAGGGCCGGTTCGATCGCGGTCCGGGCGACCTCGTCGAGCTGGGCCTGGGTGAGGCGGGAGCCGGGGTCGGCCGAGTAGCCGTACCGCCGGTCGTGGGTGGCGACGGCGAGCAGGACGTCGTCGAGGCCGAGCGCGTTGCGCTCCGCGGTGGCGTCGGCCCAGTCCTGGCCCGAGCGCCCGGAGAAGTCCCGTACGTAGACGACGAAGAGCTGGACGCGCCGGTCGTCGTAGAGCCGGTCGAGGGCCTGGACCACGGAGGCGCGGCGGTCGCCGAGGGCACCCACCCGGTCGGTGATCTGCCCGTCCCGGGACAGGACGACGGGGTCGTCGGCGTGGGCACCGTGTACGGCGGGCACGAGGAGCCACCACGCCGCCACCAGCACCGCGAGAAGGGTTCGGGTGGCTATTCGCGTCACAAAGGGGAGGTTATGTCCGCGTATGCGCGCTCGCGACCGGACTCGTGCAGCCTGAAACCGTTCCCCTCGCCCGAGCGTCACTGTCAGTAGCCACCGCTACGGTGGTCTCCAGTGACGCGACGGCTCTTGGGGGGCTCGGGTGGACGGACGGCTGAGGCGTGTGTGGAGGCGGGGGCGCTGGTGGGTCCTCGGCCTCGTCCTCCTCCTTGTCGTGCCCCCGCTCTTCGGCGCCCTGGCCCTGCGCGTCAGTTACACGGGCGACCTGACGGACGACGCGAGGACCCGCGGCAAGGACGCCTTCTGGATCGGGCACGCCTGGGTCGACGGACGGAAGAAGGACGCCGACCTCAAGGCCCTCGCCGGGCGCCTCAAGGGCAGCGGGATACGCGATCTGTACGTGCACGCCGGGCCCCTGGAGCACGACGGCACCCTGTCGACGGCGAAGTACCCCCGCGCCCGGTGGCTGATCGACGGGGTGCACCGCACGATGCCGGGGATACGGGTCCAGGCCTGGTTGGGCGACGTCCTGGCCACGGAGGGGCCCGTGGGGCTGCGCCTGGAGGACGCCGGGTCCCGCCGGGCCGTGGTGGGTTCGGCCCGCCGGATCCTCGACGCCGGCTTCGACGGGGTCCACTTCGACCTGGAGCCGCTGCACTCCGACGACCGGGGCTACCTCTCCCTCCTCGACGACCTCGGGAAGCTGACCCGGGCCCGCAGGGTCCCGCTCTCGGTGGCCGCCCACCAGATCGACCCGCTGCCGGGCGCGCACTCGGTGCTGGGCGCGGTCAGTTCGAACGGCAGCGAGAAGTGGTGGTCGCAGGAGTTCTTCGGCGAGGTCGCCCGGCGCGTCGACCAGATCGCCGTCATGTCGTACGACACCTGGATGCCGCTGGAGAGCCTGTACGGCGGGTACGTCGCCCAGCAGACGGCCCTCGCCCTCGAAGCGACCCCCGAGAGCACCGACCTGCTCATCGGCCTCCCCTTCTTCCACGAGGACGACCTCGGTCACCACGAGGACGCGGAGACGGTCGCCGCGGCCGTCAAGGGCGCGAGACTCGGCCTGGGCCGCACGGACCCGGGCCGCAAGGGATTCGGCCTCGCGCTCTACGTCGACTTCGCGGCGGAGGAGGGGGACTGGGCGGCCTACCGCGAGGGCTGGCTCTGACCGCGGGGGTTCACGCCTTCCGCCGCCCGATCGTCTTCCCGAGCCAGACCAGCGGGTCGTACTTCCGGTCCACGACCCGCTCCTTCAGCGGGATCAGGGCGTTGTCGGTGATCCGGATGGACTCCGGGCAGACCTCGGTGCAGCACTTGGTGATGTTGCAGTAGCCGAGGCCGTGCTCCTCCTGCGCGGTCCGCCGCCGGTCGAGTCCGACCTCTTCCGCCGCGTCCAGGGGGTGCATGTCGAGTTCCGCGACCCGCATGAGGAAGCGGGGCCCGGCGAAGGCCTCCTTGTTCTCCTCGTGGTCGCGCACCACGTGGCAGGTGTCCTGGCACAGGAAGCACTCGATGCACTTCCGGAACTCCTGCGAGCGGTCCACGTCCTCCTGCTTCATCCGGTACTCGCCGGGGCCGAGCCCGGCGGGCGGGACGAAGGCCGGGATCTCCCGGGCCTTCGTGTAGTTGAAGGAGACGTCCGTGACCAGGTCCCGGACGACGGGGAAGGCCCGCATGGGTGTCACCGTGACGACCTCGTCCCGCGCGAAGACCGACATCCGGGTCATGCACATCAGCCGGGGCCGGCCGTTGATCTCGGCCGAGCACGACCCGCACTTGCCGGCCTTGCAGTTCCAGCGCACGGCCAGGTCGGGGGTCTGGGTGGCCTGGAGCCGGTGCACGATGTCGAGGACCACCTCGCCGTCGTGCACCTCGACGGTGTAGTCGGTCAGCTCCCCGCCGTCGGCGTCGCCCCGCCAGATCCGGAAGTGGGCCTGATACGTGCTCATGCGTCCAGCTCCTCCTCCGCCAGGTACTTCGCCAGCTCCTCCTTGTCGAAGAGGGCCAGCAGATCGGGCCGGATCGGTTCGGTCCGCACCCGCTCCAGGGCGATCCCGCCCCCGCCCCCGGTCCCGGTCCCGGTCCCGCCGTCCGTGAGCCGGCACAGCAGGTTCACCGGTCGCCACGACCGCTCCATCGCCGGACGGTCCTCGCGGGTGTGCCCGCCCCGCGACTCGGTGCGCTCCAGGGCGGCCCGGGCCACGCACTCGCTGACCAGGAGCATGTTCCGCAGGTCGAGCGCGAGGTGCCAGCCGGGGTTGAACTGGCGGTGCCCCTCGACCGAGATCCGCCCGGCCCGCTCCCGCAGGGCGGCGATCCGTTCCAGGGCCTCGGCCATCTCGCCCTCCCGCCGGATGATCCCGACGAGGTCGTTCATCGTCTGCTGGAGCTCCTGGTGGAGGGTGTACGGATTCTCCGCGGCGCCGTCCCGGAACGGGGCCAGCGCCTCCGCCCGCGCGGCGGCCACGTCGTCCTCGGCGACCCCGCCGCCGCCCCTCGACATCGCGTACTCCGCCGCGTGCAGTCCGGCCCGCCGCCCGAAGACCAGCAGGTCGGAGAGGGAGTTCCCGCCGAGCCGGTTGGAGCCGTGCATGCCGCCCGCGACCTCGCCGGCCGCGAAGAGCCCGGGCACCCCGACCGTGGCGGCCGTCTCCGAGTCGACGGCGACACCGCCCATCACGTAGTGGCAGGTCGGCCCGACCTCCATCGCCTCGGCCGTGATGTCGACGTCCGCCAGCTCCTTGAACTGGTGGTACATCGAGGGCAGCCGGCGCCGGA
Source organism: Streptomyces sp. NRRL B-24572 (assembly GCF_002156145.1). Classification (NCBI taxonomy): domain Bacteria; kingdom Bacillati; phylum Actinomycetota; class Actinomycetes; order Kitasatosporales; family Streptomycetaceae; genus Streptomyces; species Streptomyces sp. NRRL B-24572. The sequence continues at coordinate 4,019 of NZ_MWIG01000708.1, forward strand.
TCGTCTCGGCCGGCATCCGGGTCGACACGTCAAGGAACACCCCGCCGTGCGGGGAGCCGCGCCCCTCCTTCACCTCCGCGTTGATGGCCCGCGCCACCTCGTCGCGCGGCAGCAGCTCGGGCGGACGCCGGTTGTTCTCCGGGTCCTCGTACCAGCGGTCGCCCTCCTCCTCCGACTCCGCGTACTTCTCCTTGAAGACGTCGGGGACGTAGTCGAACATGAACCGCTTGCCCTCGGAGTTCCGCAGCACCCCGCCGTCGCCGCGTACGGACTCGGTGACGAGGATCCCCTTCACCGACGGCGGCCAGACCATGCCGGTCGGATGGAACTGCACGAACTCCATGTTCACCAGCGGCGCCCCGGCGAGCAGGGCGAGGGCGTGACCGTCGCCCGTGTACTCCCAGGAGTTCGAGGTCACCTTGAAGGACTTGCCGATGCCGCCGGTCGCGAGGACGACCGCGGGCGCCTCCAGGACGAGGAAACGCCCGCTCTCCCGCTCGTAGCAGAAGACCCCGGCGGCCCGACCGTCACCGTCCTTCAGGATCCGGGTGACGGTGAACTCCTGGAAGACCTTCAGGCGCGCCTCGTGGTCGCCGGTCTCGCGGTGGTCCTCCTGCTGGAGTCCGACCACCCTCTGCTGGAGGGTCCGCAGCAGTTCGAGACCGGTGCGGTCGCCGACGTGCGCGAGCCGCGGGTACTCGTGGCCGCCGAAGTTGCGCTGGGAGATCCGGCCGTCCGCCGTCCGGTCGAAGAGCGCGCCCCAGGTCTCCAGCTCCCAGACCCGCTCGGGGGCCTCCTGGGCGTGCAGCTCGGCCATCCGCCACTGGTTGAGGAACTTCCCGCCGCGCATGGTGTCCCGGAAGTGCGTCTTCCAGTCGTCGTGCGGATTGGCGTTGGCCATCGAGGCGGCGATGCCGCCCTCCGCCATCACGGTGTGCGCCTTGCCGAACAGGGACTTGCAGATCACGGCCGTACGGGCGCCCCGCTGCCGTGCCTCGATCGCCGCCCGCAGCCCGGCGCCCCCGGCACCGACCACGATCACGTCCCACTGCTGCCGTTCCACAGGACTCATGTCAGAAGAACCTCGGGTCGTCGAAGGCGCCGGTGGCGAGCAGGTACACGTACAGGTCGCAGGCGGCGACGCTGATCAGCGACGCCCAGGCGAGTTGCATGTGACGCCGGTTCAGGCGCCCCACCCAGGTCCACAGCCGGTAGCGGACGGGGTGCTTCGAGAAGTGCTTCAGGCGGCCGCCGACGATGTGCCGGCAGGAGTGGCAGGAGAGGGTGTACGCCCAGATGAGGACGATGTTGACGAGGAAGATCAGCGTCCCGAGCCCGGCGTGGCCCCACGCGTAGTCGTGGTCCCGGAAGGTCAGCGCGGTGTCGTACGTCAGGATGCCGGCGACCGGCACCGCCGCGTAGAAGAAGTACCGGTGGAGGTTCTGCAGGAGCAGCGGGAAGCGGGTCTCGCCGGTGTACGTGCGGTGGGGCTCGGCGACCGCGCAGGCCGGGGGAGCGGCCCAGAAGCCCCGGTAGTACGCCTTGCGGTAGTAGTAGCAGGTCAGCCGGAAGCCCAGCGGGAAGACCAGGATCAGCAGGGCGGGGGAGAGCCCCCACCAGCTGCCGAAGAGCGCCCAGTTCGGCCCGCCCCGCATGGGGACGCAGTTGTCCGCGAGGCAGGGCGAGTAGAACGGGGAGACGTAGGGGGCGGCGTAGTAGTCGGCGTTCGCGAAGGCCCGCCACGTCGAGTACGCGACGAAGGCGAGCAGTCCCGCCGCGGTGGCGGCGGGGGAGAGCCACCAGCGGTCGGTGCGCAGATGGCGGGCGGCGATGGAGGCGCGCCCCGGGGAGCGCACCCCCGTCGCCGCACCGTGGCTCGTCGGGGGTTGAGTACCTGTGGCCAACAGGGCCTCCTCGGCTCCTCGGCTCTACGGCTCTACGGCTCTACCGGCTCTCTATGGCGCGTGGTGGTCGTGTGCGCCCAGACCCTCGTCGTCGACGTCGGTCCACTTCCCGGCGTCGTACGGGGCGTCGGGGATGGTCACCATGCTTTCCGCACGGCCGGCGGTCGGCCGGGGAGACGCGCCCCGTTCCGTCCCGACGCGGCGTTCCAGTTCTTCGACCGTGTGCTCCAGGTCCTGCAAGCGGCGCTTGACGGCCGCCAGATCGTCCTGAACGGACATGGTTGCCCTCACCTTCGTGAGTGTCGCGCGTCACATCCCACTTGGGAAGTCGTGTGCACGGGCGGTTGGGCCGCACGAGTGGGGTTTTCCGGCCGTGTCGCCGTGTCGCCGTGGCCGGATCCGCACCGTCCTTTTCAGTGTATGAGCAATAGGTCTGATCATCTCCAAATGGAATAAATCTGGACGAAGGGGTACAAGTCATGTCCCAGATGGGCGCCCCTCGCGGGAGGACATGCTCCAGGAGCCCCCGCTCCCGCACGCTCCGCTCCGTCGCCACCCTCACCAGCGCGGTCCTCGCCGTCACCGTCCTCGCCGGCTGCAGCTCCGGCGACGAGGCCGACGAGACCCCGGCCGCGGCGCAGGACAACGCGCCCGCGGCACGCGACCGGGTCGCCGACGGGGGCACCGTCCGCTGGGCCGTCGACGCGCTGCCCACCACGCTCAACAGCTTCCAGGCCGACGCCGACGGCGCCACCTCGCGCATCGCCGGAGCCGTGCTCCCCTCCCTCTACACGCTCGACGAGCGGGGCCGGCCCCGGCTGAACCCCGACTACCTGGAGTCCGCGCAGGTCATCGAGACCGAGCCCCGGCAGGTCGTCCTCTACAAGCTCAACCAGCAGGCGGTGTGGAGCGACGGACGCGAGATCGGGGCCGCCGACTTCGTGGCCCAGTGGCGCGCGCTGAGCGGCCGCGACACCGCGTACTGGACCGCCCGCAACTCCGGCTACGAGCGGATCGAGAAGATCGAGCGGGGCAAGGACGACCTGGAGGTCCGGGTCACCTTCGCCAAGCCCTACGCCGACTGGCGGTCCCTCTTCACACCCCTCTATCCGAAGCAGGTGATGGGCTCCCCGAGCGCCTTCAACGACGGGGCGCGCACCACCCTCAAGGCCACCGCAGGACCGTTCCTGCTGAAGGCGGTCGACCGGAAGGGCGGCGACGTCACCCTCGCCCGCAACCCCCGCTGGTGGGGGCAGGTCGCCAAGCTCGACAGCATCGTCCTCAAGGCCGTCCCCCGGGCGGACCGGGCGGCCGCGCTCGCCGCCGGCAACCTCGACCTGGCCGAGATCGACCGGTCCACGGCCGAGCGGATCTCCCTCGCCCTCCGCGACGCCCACGCCGGCCGGAGCGGCGCGCAGGCCGCCCTCGCCCACGGCCCCGGCTCCGCGATCACCCCCGCCAAGGCCCTGAAGTCCTGGGCCCTCGCCCACGGCTCCGACGACGACAAGGCGGCGGAGGCCACGGCCGCCCGCAAGAAGAACCAGGAGGCCATGACCCGGTACGCGAGCGCCCAGGACACCCTGGCGAAGTACGTCGTCCGCAAGTCCCTGGAGCCCGCCTACACCCAGCTCTCGCTGAACGGCGAGTCCGGCCCGCTGGCCGACGAGCGGGTACGGCGCGCGGTGGCCCGCGCCATCGACCGCCAGGAGCTCGCCGAATCCGTGCTGGGGCCGCTCGGCCTCCCCGCGAAGCCCCCCGGCAGCCACCTCGCCCTCGCCGGCCAGGCGGCCTACGCGGACAGCAGCGACGCGCTCGGCGGCCAGGACACCAAGGAGGCGCAGGCGCTCCTCGCCGACGCGGGCTGGGTGCCCGGCGGCGCGCTCCACAAGCCCGCCGGCACCAAGGCGGGCAGCGAGGCGGAGAAGAAGGAGGCGGAGAAGAAGGCCGCGGAGAAGGCGAAGAAGTCCACGGGCTCCACCGACGCCAAGAAGCGGAGCGACACCGCGTCCGACGAGGGCCTCTACATCGTCGGCGACGACAAGCCCGGCGACCGCCGCACCGCCCCCGCCCCCGTCATCGGCGCGAACGGCCCCGAGAACGGCACCGGCAACGGCGCCGACGCCCCGGCCGCCGCGGCCCGCCGGAGCGCCGCGCTCCTCGCCCGCGCCGAGGCCCTCGACACCGGCTCCGGCGCCGCCCGCGCAGCCCAGTCGGGCGCCAAGCCGGACCACGGGATGGCCGGGGCCTACGCCCCGCGCGGCACCGCCGCTCCCGTGACGGCCCCCGACGCCGCCAAGGACGCCAAGGCCCTCGGCAAGGACGGCAAGGCGCTCAGCCTCCGCTTCGTCCTGCCGTCCGGGCCGGGCTCCGAGTCGCTGCGGGCGGTCGGGGACCGGATCGTCCGGATGCTCGACGCGGTCGGGATCCGCACCGAGGTCACCAAGGTCTCCGACGACAGCTTCTTCAAGGACCACATCGCCTCCGGCGACTACGACCTGGCCCTCTACTCCTGGCCGGCCTCCGCCTTCCCGGCGACCGACGCCCGGCCGATCTTCGCCAAGCCCGAGCCGGCCTCGGACGGCTCGCTCCTGGTCGAGCAGAACTACTCCCGGGTCGGCACCGACCGTATCGACCAGTTGTTCGACCAGGCGGCGGGGACGCTCGACGAGGAGGAGGCCCGCGACCTCGTCCGCCAGGCCGACGCCCGGATCTGGGCCGCGGCCGGCTCCATCCCCCTCTACCAGCGCCCGCAGCTCGTCGCCGCCAAGGCCGATCTCGTGAACGCCGGGGCCTGGGGCCTCGCCGCCCCCCGCTACCAGGACATCGGGTTCAAGAAGCCCGAAACGACCAAGGGTACCGAGCACAACCACTGAAAGTGCAGGTCACAACCTCAGAAGCAGCTCAATTTCCTTGCCCGCCGGAGATCCCGGC
>NZ_MWIG01000709.1:0-9032 GCF_002156145.1 Streptomyces sp. NRRL B-24572
GAGAGCGAGGCCCGCAGCCCGGGCCACCCCGTCGACACGTCGCCGGACCAAGTGCCCCCGTACCGCGGCATCCCCGCCCAGCCGGAGCGCGAGAACAGGAACGGCCGCTCGTCCGGTCGCAGCCGGCGACGTGTCGACGGGGTGGCCCGGGCTGCGGGCCTCGCTCTCCCTGGTCCTGGGCCTGGGGCTGTGCGGGGTGCCCTATTCGGGTCCTGACGTGGGCGGTTTCGACGGCAGTCCGTCGCCGGACCAAGTGCCCCCGTACCGCTGCATCCCCGCCCAGCCGGAGCGCGAGAACAGGAACGGCCGCTCGTCCGGTCGCAGCCGGCGCAGCCCCTCGTACCCGGCCCGGGCCATCGCGAGCCCGTACACGTTGTGCGCCTCCCGGTGGTCGCCGCCCCGCCCCTCAAGGGCGTGCCGCGCCGAACGCGGCAGCGTCGGGTCGCCGAAGGGGACGAAGGACACCGGTTCGTTCATGTCGTGCCACACCCCGGCGAAGCCCTGCCGCAGCCGCTCCTCGTACAGGCCGCCCCACCACTCCCGTACCGCCGGGTCGGTGAAGTCCGGGTAGGCGCACTCGCCGGGCCACACCACCCCGCGCACCTCCTGCCCCCGCGCGTCCTCGACGAAGGCGTCGACCGCCGACCCGCCGTCGTACACCGGGTCGCCCGGCTCCGCCTTCACCGCAGGGTCCACGATCGACACCAGGCGCACGCCCTGCTCCCGCAGCTCCTCCGCGAGCCCCGGCAGATCGGGGAACCGCTCCCGGTCGACCGTGAACACCCGGTGTCCGTCGTAGTGGTCGATGTCCAGGTGGACGGCGGACAGCGGCAGCCCACGCTCCCGGTACCCGGCCACCACCCGCCGCACCTCGCGCGCGCTGCCGAAGCCCCAGCGCGCGTGCTGCGGCCCGAGCGCCCAGGACGGCGGCAGCGCCGGCGCGCCCGTCAGCGCCGCCCAGCCGTGCAGTACGCGCGCGGGGGTGCCGACGACCACCCAGCAGCGCAGCGGCCCGCCCGTCATCCGCACCTCACTGGTGCCCGGCCGGTCGTGCCCGGACCCGGCCCCCTCCTCGCCCTCGGCCAGGGTGACCCGGCCGTCCCAGGAGTTGTCGTGGAACGCCAGATGCGTACCGGCGTCCGAGACCACGAACTGAACGGGCATGGTGATGTAGAGCGGATCGTCCCCGGGGCCGAAAGCGCCCTTGGGGTCGGTGTTCCACAGCCGGTACGAGCCGTCCCGCAGGCGCGGTCCCGCCGACCGCCCGCCGAGCCCGAAGAACCGGGCGTCGGCCGGCACCTCGCTGCGCTGCACCCAGCGCGAGGCCCCCGGGGAGACCGCCCCGGCGCCGTCACCCGCCACCGCGCCGTCCCCCGGACCCGCCACCGGCTCCCACCAGCGCGGCGGCAGGTCCCGGCGGAGCAGCACCCCGCCCGGGGTCCGGAGCTCCACCGTTCCGTGCCGGGAGACCGTCACCGTCACCCGCTCCGACACGATCCGCCATCCGCCGTCGGTGTCCGGTTCGAGGGAGGCCCGCGGATCCGCGTCGGGGGCCTCGCCGGCCAGGGCGTACGAGGGCAGCGGCTCGGCCCCGTCCCACCCCCAGAACACCGTCCCGCCCGACGACACGCGGATCAGGAGCGAGGACCGGGCGAACCGGACGGTCCCCCCGCCCGGGGCGGCCTCCGCCTCCACCGCGAGCCCCGGCACCCTGGCCCGCTCCGGCCCCCGGGGCGGCAGCCCCCACGCATCCGTACGGCGCTGCCGCCACGCCGACCGCACCGCCCGCAGACCCTGCACCGAACCGAACACCTTCATCGAACGCACCAGTTCCCGACCGTTCATGCAGCTCACCCTGCCACCCGCCGGAGGCCGAACCGGCTCCGTTCAGCTGCCGTTCACCCGTGGTGGGAGCACATGTTCAACTGCCTGACCATGGGCGGGCAGACCTGGTGCGAATGACGATCACATGGCATCGTCCTGTCAGCCGCGTCACGCGCACACCCCAGCACGTGCGCAGGACACACGCAGACCCGCGTACAGCCAGGGAGCAGCCCCAAATGACATCAGCAGCGCCGACCGAGCCCCTCTGGCAGCCGGACGAGGAACGCATCGCCACGGCAGCCGTCACCCGCTTCCAGGCCTGGGCCGCAGAGCACCACGGCGCCCCCGCCGAGGGCGGGTACCCGGCGCTCCACCGCTGGTCGGTCGAGGAACTCGAAGCCTTCTGGCAGGCCGTCGTCGAGTGGTTCGACCTCCGCTTCTCGACCCCGTACGAGCGGGTGCTCGGCGACCGCTCCATGCCCGGCGCCGACTGGTTCCCCGGAGCCACCCTCAACTACGCCGAGCACGCCCTGCGCGCCGCCGACGAGCGCCCCCATGACACGGCCCTGCTCCATGTGGACGAGACACATGAGCCGACGCCGATCACCTGGGGCGAGCTCCGCCGCCAGGTCGGTTCCCTCGCCGCCGAACTGCGCGCCCTCGGCGTGAACCCCGGCGACCGCGTCAGCGGCTACCTGCCCAACGTCCCGCAGTCCGTCGTCGCGCTCCTCGCCACCGCCGCGGTCGGCGCCGTGTGGACCTCCTGCGCCCCGGACTTCGGCGCCCGCAGCGTCCTCGACCGCTTCCAGCAGGTCGAGCCGGTCGTCCTCTTCACCGTCGACGGCTACCGCTACGGCGGCAAGGAGCACGACCGCCGCGACACCGTCGCCGAGCTGCGCGCCGAGCTCCCCACCCTCCGCGCCGTCGTCCACATCCCGCTCCTCGGAACCCCAGCCCCCGAAGGCACACTCGCCTGGGACGACCTGGTCGCCTCCGACGTCGAGCCGGTCTACGAGCAGGTGCCGTTCGCGCACCCGCTGTGGGTCCTGTACTCCTCCGGCACGACCGGCCTGCCGAAGGCGATCGTCCAGTCCCAGGGCGGCATCCTCGTCGAGCACGTCAAGCAGCTGGGCCTGCACTGCGACCTCGGCCCCGAGGACGTGTTCTTCTGGTACACCTCCACCGGCTGGATGATGTGGAACTTCCTCGTCTCCGGCCTCCTCACCGGCACGACCGTCGTCCTGTACGACGGCAGCCCCGGCTACCCCGACACCGCGGCCCAGTGGCGGGTCGCCGAACGCACCCGCGCCACCCTCTACGGCACCTCCGCCGCGTACGTGATGGCCTGCGCCAAGGCGGACGTCCACCCCGGCCGGGACTTCGACCTCTCCGCCGTGAAGTGCGTCGCCACCACCGGCTCCCCGCTGCCCCCCGACGGCTTCCGCTGGCTCCACGACGAGGTCCGCGAGAACCTGTGGATCGCCTCCGTCAGCGGCGGCACGGATGTCTGCTCCTGCTTCGCGGGCGCCGTCCCCACGCTGCCCGTCCACATCGGCGAGCTCCAGGCCGCGGGCCTCGGCACCGACCTCCAGTCCTGGGACCCCTCCGGGAAGCCCCTGATCGGCGAGGTCGGCGAGCTCGTCGTCACCAACCCCATGCCGTCCATGCCGATCCACTTCTGGAACGACCCCGACGGCAGCCGCTACCGCGACAGCTACTTCGAGATGTTCCCGGGCGTCTGGCGCCACGGAGACTGGATCACGATCACGGACCACGGCTCGGTCGTCATCCACGGCCGCTCCGACTCCACCCTGAACCGCCAGGGCGTCCGGATGGGGAGCGCCGATATCTACGAGGCTGTCGAGCGCCTCCCCGAGATCCGCGAGTCCCTGGTCATCGGCCTGGAGGAACCGGACGGCGGATACTGGATGCCGCTCTTCGTCCACCTCGTGGAGGGCGTCACCCTGGACGACGAGCTGATCGACCGCATCAAGCGGACGATCCGCAGCGAACTCTCCCCGCGCCACGTCCCCGACGAGATCATCGAGGTCCCGGGAGTCCCGCACACCCTCACGGGCAAGCGCATCGAGGTCCCGGTCAAGCGGCTCCTTCAGGGCACCCCCCTGGCCAAGGCCGTCAACGCCGGCTCGGTCGACGACCTCGGCCTGCTCCACTTCTACGAGACCCTGGCGGCCAACCGCCGCGGCTGAACCGCGTCATGGCGAGGGGCCCGCCGATCCGAACCGGATCGGCGGGCCCCTCGTCCGGGCTAACCCTTCGGCAGTTCGCCCGGCGCGGGGGCGGCGGCCTTGGCGAGGACCGCCGAGACCCCCAGGACCGTCCCGGCCCGCCCGGCCGACGTGGTCCCGGTGAGGACGGTGCGCTCACCGAGGAACGCCGACGTCGTCCGGTCGAAGATCCACTGGGTCTGCTCGCCGTGGGCGGTACGGGCCACGGCGACGCCCTCGCGACCGGCCGCGTCCTTCGCGGACGGCAGGACGGTCACCCCGGGGATCCGCGCAGCCGCCTCGTACAGCGCGGCGGTGACCTTCGGCGGAGCCCAGGTCTCGGCGAGGAGGGTCCCGATCGCGGTGAACGCCCGCTGATCGGCATCGCCCTCGCCCGCGCGCGTCTGGTCCCGGACCAGACGCAGCAGCGCTCCCGGATCGGTGGGGAGCGTCGCCACGTACGCGTGGGTCGGGTGCGTGACGGAGGGCGGCGCCGTCTCCAGGGTGGTCTTCCGGGGCGTGGCCCCGGGACCGTCCAGCTCGTACACGGGCGCCTCGGCGCCGAGTTCCGTGTCGGCGGCACCCGGCTCGCGCAGCAGCCCCGGCCGGCTGCCGTCGACGGAGAGCCACACCTCGCGCCGATGCGCGGGCGGCAGCGTGGCGGGACCGCCGGCCGCGTCGCGCCCCGCGTGGGCGACGAGGCTCTTGACGTAGACGTACTCGCCGGGCCGGGCGTTCGGGGCGGGAGCGGCGGCCGCGGCGAGCGCGGCACCGGACAGGACCTGCACGGCCTCGGGCGAGGCGGACCGCCCGGCCGAGACGTGGCCGGGGGACCCGCCCGGCGCGTCCCGGGGGGCGAGTACGGCGACTCCGGCGACGACCGCGCAGGCGGCCATCGGCGCGGCGATCCAGCCGAGCCGGAGCCCCTGGCGCGGTCGGCGCGCCGGCACCGGGCGGGCGGCCGCGCCGTCCCCCGCGGCCAGGGCGGTCCGCAGGACGGCGTGCCTGAGGTGCTGGTTCCGCTCCGCCGTCAGGTCGGGCACCGGAGGCGGAGGCAGCAGCTCGGTCAGCTCGGCGCGCAGGAGCGCGTCCGCGTCGGCGTGCGGCGGGCGGGGGGCGAAGGCGTTCATGCCTGGTTCTCCTGGGTCGGTCGGGGCGCGAGGGCCGGGCGGACGGTGACGGCACCGGGCATGGCGTGGGCCGGGGGTACCGGAGCGGGCGAGCCGAGGCGCTCGGCCACGGATTCGGGCACGGAGCCGTGCGTCGACGCGGGCGCGGCCCCGGCCCGGGGGAGCGGCGCGGGCTCGGGCACGGAGCCGAACGCGGCTCCGGCGACGGACCCAGCGGCCCCGGCGGCGGACTCAGGTACCGCCCGATGCAGCGACCCGGGCGGGGCTCCCGGCACCCCGAAGGGGCCGGGAGCCGCCCCGGCCACCGAGAGGGGGCCGGACGCGTCGTCCCCCTCGCCGGCCAGAGGCCTGCCCGCCCCGGCCACGGCGCCGCCGGGCGCCGAGCGGACCGCCGCAGCAGCGGACCGCTCCCGGCGCCGCCCCGCTCGCAGTTCGGCCTCGGCGAGCTTCCGGAGCCGTTCACGGGCCCGGGACAGCCGGGAGCGGACGGTGCCGACCGGGATGCCGAGCGCCTCCCCGGCCGCCGCGTAGTCCAGCCCCGCCCACACCACGAGCGTGAAGACCTCGCGCTCACGCCGCCTGAGCCTGCCGAGCGCCACGCGGGCGGCACGGATCTGCTCCCCGTCCGTCATCCGGGCGAGAACGTCGTCGGCGAAGTCCGGCAGGACACCGCGCTCGGGGATCCTGGCCAGCGCCGCGTCCCGCCGGCGCGCCTCGCGGGCCGCCCCACGCATGATGTTGGTCGCGATGCCGAGGAGCCACGGGCGCAGGCTGCCGCCGTCGGCGTGCACCTTCCCGCGACAGCGCCAGGCCTCGAGGAACGCGGCGGACACGACGTCCTCCGCGGACGCACGGTCCCCGCACACCCGGTAGGCATAGTGGTACAGCACGCGTGCGTGCTCGTCGTACGCCGCTCCGAGCGCCGCGGGATCCCCGGCGCGGAAACGATCTCTCATAGGTGATTCCACATCTGGCACTGGGCGCCGGTTCGCCGGGGTTCCCGTGACCTGGACCACAAGCCCGCCGATGTGGCCCAGGTCACGGGAACGCCCCGCCCGTCGTGAGCAGTGCTGGGCATGAACGATTCCTCGACACCCGGCGGCACGTCCCGCGACACCGTCGGCCGCACCCCCCTCGGCCGCCGCACCGTCCTGCGCACCCTCGCCCTCGCCGGAGTCCTCGCCGGCACGACCCTCTCCGCCCTGCCCCCGACCGCCGTGGCGGCGAGCGGCACCCCCGAGACGTACGTCCTGACGATCCGGCACCTGGACCGGGCGGGCGCCGCCACCGGCGGCTACAGCACCCACGTCACCGGAATCTCGGGCCCCGGCGCGCAGCAGGAGGCCGCGCCCTACGACGCGTCCGGCACGGTCACCGTCCGCCTGCCCAAGGGCCGCTACCTGCTCGACTCCACGTTGTACGGATCCGATCCGGCCACCGGCACCGACTGGGTCGTCCAGCCCCGCCTGGACCTGAACGGCGACACGACCGTCACCGTCGACGCCCGGACGACCGCCCCGGTGGACGTCCGCCCGCCCGAGTCGGGCGCCCGCTACCTGAACGGCATCGGGTTCGTCGAGGTCACCCACGAGGGGACCACCCGCTCCGCGAACATCATGACGGCCCGCGAGGGCCTGCGCGTGGCCCACCTCGGCCCGGTCTCCGAACCGGGCTCGGTCAAGGAGTGGTTCGACACCTACTGGTCCGGTGCGCGCGCCGACTACGGACTCGGCTACACCTTCACCTCCGACCGCGCCCTGACCGGCCTCGTCCGCCACCCGGCGGCCGACGGGCTGGCCACCGTCAAGATCCGCGGAGCAGCCGCCGAGGGCGCGACCGGAACCGGGTTCGTCTCCGTCCAGCCCAGCGCGGGCCCCACCGTCGGTCTCGCCCAGTCCCTCGAGCTCCCCGCCACCGCGACCGTCATGGTCAATCCGGAGCGAGGCCGCTGGGACGTCGAATACACCGGCCCGGCCGCCCCCGAGACGCCGCCCAACCGCTACGTCGCGAACGGAATCGCGGTCCACGCGGGCGCGACCATCACGCACACCTTCGACAACGCCGTCTTCGGCCCCGCGCTCGACACCACGCCCGGCGCCCGGCCGGCCGGCGTCCGCGACGGCAACAGGATCGCGCTCGACATCCCGCTCCTCGCCGACGGGGACGGCCACGCGCCGAGCGCACCGCGCTTCCACAGCGCGACCACCACGCTCCACCGCGACGGCGTCCTGATCGGCACCCGCCGGGGCGAGCCCGGCCGCGCCGAGTTCACCACCGCCCCCGGAACGGCCTCGTACCGGCTGACCGCCTCGGCGACCCGGGGCGACGGTACGGCGTCGAGCGGGCGCGTCACCGCCGCCTGGACCTTCGCCTCGGCGGCCACCACCCGGCCCACCGCCCTGCCCCTGAGCACCGTCCGCTTCGCCCCGGACCTCGCCCTCGACGGCACCGCCCCGGCGGGGGCCCCGCTCCGCGTGCCGGTCACCGTCCAGGGCGCGGCCGCCGGGACCGGCGTCCGGTCCCTGACGGTGTCGACGTCCGTCGACAACGGCACCACCTGGACCCGCGTCCCCGTCATCGACGGCCGGGTGGCCTTCCGCGCCCCGGCCTCCGGCCGGACCGTCTCGCTCCGCGCCGAACTCACCGACACCCGGGGCAACACCCTTACCCAGACCCAGCTGGGCGCCTTCCGCACCCGCTGAACCACCCCCGTCGGACGCTCCGGGACAGGCCCGCACCTGCCCCGGAGCGCCCGCACGTCACGAACGCGCCCCACCAGCGGGGTCGTCCCCGGCGCCGGTCCGTCACCCGCCGTACGTCGCCTGCGCGTCCCCCAGGACCTCGGCGAAGTCCGCCGCAAGGCGCAGAGCGTCAGCCGGCGCGAGCGTCGCCGTCGTGATGCGTACCGCAGGCGGAGCCGCGATGCGGAACCGCGCCCCCGCGGCGACCCACCAGCCCTGCGTCCGCAGCCCGTTCACGACCGCCGACTCGTCCCGCACGGGCACCCACACGTTCAGGCCGCTCGCCCCGACCGCACGGATCCCGTACGCGCCGAGCGCGCCGATCAGCGCCGAGCGCCGCTCCGCGTACGCCTCCTCGCCAGCCGCCACCAGGTCCCGTACGGCCCCGTCGGCGAGCAGGTCGGCCACCGTCTCCTGCAGGACGTGACTGACCCAGCCCGAGGTCATCACCATCCGCCGGTCGTGCCGCGCCAGCGTCACCGCGTCGCACGCCACCCCGGCCCAGCGCAGGTCGATGCCGAGGTGCTTCGAAGCGGTCCGCACCTGCGCCCAACGGTCGAGCCCGGCCGCGGCGAGCGTGTACGCCGCGGCCCCGCCGACCTCCGCGTTGTGATCGTCCTCGACCACGAGCACCTCGGGGAACTCCCGGAGCACTTCCACCAGTTCGCCCCTCCGCGCGCGCGTGAAGAACGCCCCCGTCGGACACTGCCCGCGCGGGCTGCACACCACCGCGCGCACCCCGCCCCGCAGGGCGGCCCGCAGCGACTCCGGTACGAGCCCCTCGCCGTCCACGGCCACCGGGACCGCCCGCAGCCCCAACGCGGGCACCAGGTCGAGCACATGGTGGAACCCGGGGTCCTCCACCGCCACGGAGTCGCCGGGCCGCAGCTCCGTCGAAAGGAGCCGCGCGATGCAGTCCAGGGCGCCGTGGGCGAACGTCACGTGCTCCGCCGGCACCCCGTCCCGCTCGAACCACGCCCGGGTCAGCGCCTCCAGGTGCGCGAGCCGCGGCGCGGCGCGATGGGACCCGTACACCGGGGCGACGGCCGCCGGGTTTCCCGACCCGGCCTTCCTCCCCGTGCTTCGGCCCCCGGCGGCCGTCGCCCCGG
>NZ_MWIG01000071.1:0-8164 GCF_002156145.1 Streptomyces sp. NRRL B-24572
GAAGGGCGAGAGTCCTGTGGGCGTGGTGGTGGGTGGGGTGGCGGGCGCGGTCGTCGGCGTGGGGGTCGGCTCCGACGGGCCCGAGCCGGAGCAGCCGTACAACCCGGCCGCCGTCAGCGCGCACAGCAGTGCGGTGAGGACGCGGCCGGGGCGCCTGGCCCCGCGCTCGCCTGTCATGTGACGCTCCCCCACCAGTGGACCACGGGCCCGTGCGGGGATACAACGGGCGTGACGGACGACGAACGGGGGTCGCGCGTGTTCTACCAGTTGATGAAGTACGTCCTCCTCGGACCGCTCCTCAGGCTGCTGTTCCGGCCGCGGATCGAGGGGCTCGAACACATCCCGGAGGAGGGGGCCGCGATCGTCGCGGGCAATCACCTCTCCTTCTCCGACCACTTCCTGATGCCGGCCGTCCTTGACCGGCGGATCACCTTCCTCGCGAAGCAGGAGTACTTCACGGGGCCGGGTCTCAAGGGCCGGCTGACGGCCGCCTTCTTCCGGGCCGCCGGACAGATCCCGGTGGACCGGTCGGGGAAGGAGGCCGGGCAGGCGGCGATCCGGGAGGGCCTCGGCGTCCTCGGCCGCGGTGAGCTGCTCGGGATCTATCCGGAGGGGACGCGTTCGCACGACGGGCGGCTTTACAAGGGCAAGGTGGGGGTGGCGGTGATGGCGCTGACCGCCGGGGTCCCGGTGGTGCCGTGCGCGATGGTGGGGACCTTCGAGATCCAGCCGCCGGGGAAGGTCGTGCCGAGGATCCGCCGGGTCACCATCCGGTTCGGGGAGCCGCTGGACTTCTCCCGGTTCGCCGGGTCGGCGGGCGAGAAGGCCGTGGTCCGCGCGGTGACCGACGAGATCATGTACGAGATCCTGCGCCTGTCGGGCCAGGAGTACGTGGACGAGTACGCCACGGTGGTGAAGGCCGCGGGGACCGAGCCCTCCGAATAGTTCCCGCACGGGGAACGCCGAGGGCGGATCCGCGCACGGCGCAATCCCCTGGGCGGCCGCCCGGGGCACCCGTAGCGTCGCCCTCATGACCAAGGGAAACGCGTTCGTGCTGGGTGCGACGGGACAGGTGGGGCGGGCGGCCGTGCGGGCGCTCGTCTCGGACGGCTGGGAGGTGACGGCCGCCTCGCGGGGCGGCTCCGGGGACGAGGGGTGGCCGGAGGAGGTCCGCTCGGTCGGGCTCGACCGGAACGAGGAGGGCGCGCTGGCGGCGGCGCTCGGCGAGGGCACCGACGTCCTGGTGGACGTGGTGGCGTACGACGCCGGGCACGCCGCCCAGTTGACCGGGCTCGCGGACCGGATCGGCTCGGCGGTGGTGATCTCCAGCGGGGCGGTGTACGAGGACGAGCAGGGCCGCAGCTTCGACACCCAGGACCGGCCGGACGGCTTTCCGCGCTACCCGGTGCCGATCCCGGAGTCGCTGGCGACGGTGGCCCCGGGCGACGGCACGTACGGCACCCGGAAGGTGGCCCTTGAGCGGGACTTGCTCGCGGCGGGCGACGCGCTGCCGACGACGCTGCTGAGGGCGGGCGCCATCCACGGACCGTACTGCCCGGGGCCGCGCGAGCTGTGGTTCGTGAAGCGGGCGCTCGACGGGCGGCCGGTGCGCGTGCTCGCGTACGGGGGGACGTCACGGTTCCACCCCGCCCACGTCGCCAACATCGCGGAGCTGGTCCGGCTCGCGGCCGCGAACCCAGGCAGCCGGGTACTGAACGCGGCGGACCCGGAGGCGCCGACGGTGGCGGAGATCGGGTCGGCGATCGACGCGGTCCTGGGCGCGGAGAGCGAGACGGTGCTGATCGAGGGAGCACCGCAGGGCGGCGTCGGGCTCACCCCGTGGACCTCGGAGCATCCCATCGTCTACGACATGACGGCGGCCGAGCGGGAGTTGGGGTACCGGCCGGTGGTGTCGTACGCGGAGTCGCTGCCGGAGACGGTCGAGTGGCTGGCCGGGCGCCTGAAGGGACGGGAGTGGCGGGAGGCGTTCCCCGGACTCGCGAAGTACCAGGTGGACTTCTTCGACTACGCGGCGGAGGACACCTGGCTGGCGTCCCGGGCATGACGAGAGGGGCGGCCGTCGGACGGCCGCCCCTCCCTTCACACCGCGCGGAGCGTTACGGCTTGGGCGTGGCGTGCGGCTCGCACGTCACGTCCTGGCTGTCCACCTTGCCGGTGAGCAGGTACGTCTCGACCCGCGGGTTGATGCAGGGGTTCACCAGACCGGTGACGCCGTGCGAACCCGCGTTCTTCTCGGTGATGAGACGCGAGTTCTTGAAGCGCTTGTGCAGCTCGACCGCGCCGGCGTACGGCGTCGCCGCGTCACGCTCGGACTGGACGATGAGCACCGGCGGCAGGCCCTTGCCGGTCTTGACCTGGGTCGGCTTCTGCTGCGGCGCGGACCAGGTGGCGCACGGCAGGTTCATCCAGGCGTTCGCCCAGGTCATGAACGGGTACTGCTCGTGGAGGGCCGAGTTGTCCCGGTCCCACCGGTTCCAGTTCGTCGGCCACGCCGAGTCGGCGCACTCGACGGCGGTGTAGACGGCGTTGCCGTTCTCCGACGCGATGTTGCCGGCGGTGTCGGTGAGGTCCGCGGCGGCACCGTCGATGAGCGGCTGCGGGTCACCCGCGGCGTAGGCGCTCCAGGCCTCCGCGACCGGGACCCACGAGGAGTCGTAGTACGGAGCGCTCTGGAAGAAGCCGATGAGCTCGGCCGGACCGACCTTGCCGCCCAGGGGCTCCTTTTTGGCCGCGGCACGCAGGGTCACCCACTGCTGCTGGACCTTCTCCAGGGTGTCGCCGAGGTGGTACGTGGCGTCGTTCTGGGCGACCCAGGTCATCCAGTCCTTCAGACGACCCTCGAAGGCGATGTCCTGCTCCAGGTTGGCCTGGTACCAGATGTTGCTCTTCGCCGGGTTGACCACGCTGTCGACGATCATGCGACGCACGTGGTTCGGGTACAGCGTGCCGTAAACGGCGCCCAGGTAGGTGCCGTACGAGACGCCGATGAAGTTGAGCTTCTTCTCGCCGAGCGCGGCCCGGATGACGTCGAGGTCACGGGCGGTGTTGCGCGTCGTCATGTAGGGCAGCATGTCGCCGCTCTTCTCGGCGCAGCCCTTGGCGTACTCGGCGGCCAGCTTGCGCTGGGCGAGCTTGTCCGCCTCGCTGTCCGGGACCGGGTCGAGCTTCGGGCCCTTGACGAACTCGGTCGGGTCGACGCAGGAGATGGGCGCCGAGTGGCCGACACCGCGCGGATCGAAGCCCACGAAGTCGTAGGCCTTCGCGGTGTTCACCCAGAGCGGGTTGTTGGTGGTGACCCGGCGCGGGAAGCGCAGGCCGGAACCACCGGGGCCGCCCGGGTTGTAGAGCAGCGCGCCCTGGCGCTCGGCGGGCGTGCCGGTGGACTTGACGCGGTCCACGGCGAGCTTGATCTTCTTGCCGTTGGGCTCGGCGTAGTCGACCGGGACGGTGACCCAGCCGCACTGGATGGGCTTGGCGAAGCCCCAGTCGGCCGGGCAGTCCTGCCAGTCGATGCCGGCCTTGGCGGCCTGGGCGGCGGCGATGGTCGCACCGCGCGCCTCGTCGTCACGGTCCTGGCCGGTGACGGCGCCGGCCGTCGGTGCGGCCAGCGCGGTCGCCATGAGCGTGCCCGCTATCAGAGTGCCGGCAGAGCCGAGCACTGCTGTGCGTCTCAATGATCCTCCCCCTGAAGGAGTCTGTGTGTCCGGGGGATCCTTTCGTCACCGGGGCGCACGACGAAAGGGCGTACGCGTGTTTCTTTGCCGAACCAATAACCGGTGAGTGGTGTACCGCTGAGCGGTACGGCTTCGAGGAAGGTTCAGAACGGGGCGAGTTCGGACAAAGCCGCGTCGAGGAGCCGGCGCAGCGCGAGCGCGTCCGGCGCGACGGCGGTGGCGAGGGCCGCGGGTCCGGCGAGCGGACTGACCACGGCGTTCTCCCCGTACAGCCGCGCCTCCACCGGCTTCTCCCCGAATGCCGGGTCGACGACGAGGAGTTGGCCGGTGGCCCGGTGACCACCGAGGACCGCTCCGCCGTCCCAGCCGCCGGGCGCGCCGGGTCCGAAGGCCAGCTCCTGGTCGAACAGGAGGCGGCCGGCGCGGCGGACGGTGAGCCGGGTGGTGAGGGTGCCGGGCGGCTCCCCGTGCCGGCCGAGGACCTGTTCCTCCCGCAGGACGAGACGCGCGGTGGGCGCGAGGTCGACGGTGGTGCGCATCCGCAGGTGCGAGCCGGCGGCGGAGACGAGCTGCTCGGGCAGCCAGCGGAGCACCGCGTTCTCGCCGACGGCGATCCGGACGTCGTACGCGGCGTGGTCGGCGCTCCGCCCCGGCAGGGCCAGGGTGGCGGCGGCCGAGTCGACCAGGAGCCGGGCCCCGTCCCGTACCTCGGTCTCGATCGCGAGCCGGTCGCCGCCGAGCGGGGCGCTCATCGCCCCGACGACGGTGACCCGGGTGTACGGTCCGGCGGCCCGGGTGCGGCGCAGGGCGAGGGGGCCGTCGCTCACCAGGAGCGGAAGCCCCCCGTCGGCGTCGGCGGCGATCCGGGCGGTGGCGCGCAGGCTCACGCGGTCCACGCCGCGAGCTGTGCCCGGACCCAGTCGGCGACGGGCGCGACGCCGTGCTCGCCGCGCAGGGAGGTGAAGGCGACGGGCAGTTCGCCGCGCTGCTCCTTCGCGTCGCGGGCCATCCGCTCCAGGTCGGAGCCGACGTACGGGGCGAGGTCGGTCTTGTTGACGACGAGGAGGTCGGCGGTGGTGACGCCGGGGCCGCCCTTGCGGGGGATGTCGTCGCCGCCGGCCACGTCGATGACGAAGATCTGGGCGTCGACGAGTCCCTTGGAGAAGGTGGCGGTGAGGTTGTCGCCGCCGGACTCGACGAGGATCAGGTCGAGCGGTCCGACCGTGTCCTCCAGTTCCTCGACGGCTTCGAGGTTGGCGGAGATGTCGTCGCGGATGGCGGTGTGCGGGCAGGCGCCGGTCTCGACGGCCTGGATGCGCTCGGGCGGCAGGACGGCGTTGCGGAGCAGGAACTCGGCGTCCTCGCGGGTGTAGATGTCGTTGGTGACGACGGCGAGGGAGAGGGTGTCGCGCAGCTCGCGGCAGAGGGCGGCGACGGTGGCGGTCTTGCCGGATCCGACCGGTCCGCCGAGCCCGATGCGCAGGGCGCGGCGGGTGCCGTCGGGACGGTGGGCGTCGGCGGAGACGGCGCCGTGGTGGGTGTGGGCGTGGTCGAGGTGCATGGGGGCTCCATGGTGTTCAGGAGGCGAAGAGGCGGACGGGCCAGGCCGCGTGCTGTTCGGCGGTGAGGTCGAGCAGGGGCGCGGAGGCGGCGGGCAGGGCGTCGACGCCCTCCCCGGCGGCCGCGGCGGCGCGCTCGGCGACCTGGTCCATCTCGGGGGCGAGGCGGGCGAGGACGGCGGTGGCCTGGTAGGGGTCGAGGCTGAGGAGGCGGACGGCCGCGGTCGCCGGACCGCCGACCGTCTCGTACGCGACGCAGTGCGCCGCGTCCTCGGGGCCGAGTCCGGCGGCCCGGGCGGCGGTGCCGAGGACGACGGGCTGGTGGGCGCCGCGCGGGAACGCGGCGGCCAGCGCGTCGAGTTCGGGGCTCGACCAGGTGGCGCGGGCGGCCCGCATCAGCTGGCGGCCGAGCCTGCGGGCGGCGGCGCGCAGGGCCGCCGATGGGGTACGGGCATCGGCCGCCGCGTCGAGCTCGTAGGGGTCGAGTCCGTGCGCGGCCCCGGCGGCGAGTGCCGCCGAGGTGAGGCCCGTGGTGTGCAGGCGGCCCCGGCAGAAGGCCTCCAGGTCGGCGGCGTCCTTGATGCGGCCGGCCTTGACGGCGGCCTCGGCGCCGCCGGAGTGGGCGTGCCCGCCGGCGGGGAAGCGCCCGTCGGCGAGCACGAGGAGAGCGGAGCGCGACATCAGAAGAGGAAGTAGCGCTGGGCCATGGGCAGTTCGGCGGCGGGCGCCGGTTCGACCGCCTCGCCGTCGATGGTCACCGAGAAGGTGTCGGCGTCGACCTCGACCCGGGGCAGGGCGTCGTTCTCCCGCATGTCGGCCTTGGTGACCCGCCGGGTGGAGCCGATGGCGGCGAACTCCTTGTGCAGGCCGAGCTTCCGTGGCAGGTCGTCCTCGATGGCCGCCTGGGCGACGAAGTTGACCGAGCCGGCCGCCGCGGCCCGGCCGAGCGCGCCGAACATCGGGCGGGGCAGGACCGGCTGGGGCGTGGGGATGGAGGCGTTGGCGTCGCCCATCTGCGCGTACGCGATCTGGCCGCCCTTGACGACGACGAGCGGCTTCACGCCGAAGAAGGCGGGCTCCCAGAGGACCAGGTCGGCGAGCTTGCCGGGCTCGACCGAGCCGATGAGGTGGCCCATGCCCTGGGCGACGGCCGGGTTGATCGTGTACTTGGCGACGTAGCGGCGGGCCCGGTGGTTGTCGGCGGCCCCGTCGCCGGGCAGGGCGCCGCGCCGCTTCTTCATGACGTGGGCGGTCTGCCAGGTCCGCATGATCACCTCGCCGATCCGGCCCATCGCCTGGGAGTCGGAGGAGATGATCGAGATGGCGCCCAGGTCGTGGAGGACGTCCTCGGCGGCGATGGTGGAGGGCCGGATGCGGGACTCCGCGAAGGCGAGGTCCTCGGGGACGGCCGGGTTGAGGTGGTGGCAGACCATCAGCATGTCGAGGTGTTCCTCGATGGTGTTGACGGTGTGCGGCCGGGTCGGGTTGGTGGAGCTGGGCAGGACGTGCGGCTCGGAGACGACCGTGATGATGTCGGGGGCGTGCCCGCCGCCGGCGCCTTCCGTGTGGTACGCGTGGATCGTGCGTCCGGCGATGGCGGCGAGGGTGTCGCCGACGAAGCCCGCCTCGTTCAGGGTGTCGGTGTGGATGGCGAGCTGGGCGCCCGTCTCCTCGCACACGCTCAGGCAGGCGTCGATGACGGCGGGGGTGGCGCCCCAGTCCTCGTGGATCTTGAAGCCGAGGGCGCCGCCGCGCAGCTGGGAGTGCATCGCCTCCCGGGACATCGTGTTGCCCTTGCCGAGCAGGCCGATGTTGACGGGGAAGGTGTCCAGGGCCTCGAACATCCGGGCCATGTGCCAGGGGCCGGGCGTGATCGTGGTCGCCTTGGTGCCCTCGGCCGGTCCGGTGCCGCCGCCGACGAGGGTGGTGACGCCGGTGGCGAGGGCCTGCTCGACGACGGTCGGCGAGATGAAGTGGACGTGGGTGTCGACGGCGCCGGCGGTGACGATCCGGCCGTTGCCGACGATGATCTCGGTCTCGGGGCCGATGACGAGGTCGGGGTGGACGCCGTCCATGGTGTCGGGGTTGCCGGCCTTGCCGAGGGCGGTGATCCGGCCGCCCCGGATGCCGATGTCCGCCTTGACGACGCCCCAGTGGTCGATGACCACGGCGCCGGTGATGACGGTGTCGGGGGCGCCCTCGGCGCGGGTGGTGCGGGCCTGGCCCATGGACTCGCGGACGACCTTGCCGCCGCCGAAGACGGCCTCCTCGCCGGCGCGGCCGGGGCCGCCGCAGCGGTCCTCCTCGATCTCGACGAGGAGGTCGGTGTCGGCGAGGCGGATGCGGTCGCCGGTGGTGGGGCCGAACAGGTCGGCGTAGACGGCGCGGTGGAGGTCAGGCACGGTCGCCGTCCTTGTCCTGATCGGTGGTGTCGAGGGGGCCGGGGACGTCGAGGGGGCCCGCGGTCTCGCCGCGCAGGCCGGGCACGATCCGGCGGCCGGCTACGGGTACGAGCTCGACCTCGACGGGGATGCCGGGCTCGAAGCGGACGGCGGTCCCGGCGGCGATGTTCAGTCGCTGTCCGCGGGCGGCGGCGCGGTCGAAGTCCAGGCCGGGGTTGACCTCGGCGAAGTGGTAGTGCGAGCCGACCTGGACGGGCCGGTCGGCGGCGTTGAGGACGGTCAGGCGGGTGACGGGGCGCCCTTCGTTGAGGGCGACGGGGCCGGGCGCGTACAGGATCTCTCCGGGGATCATCGGCGGCCGCCCGTCAGATGATGGGGTCGTGGACGGTGACGAGCTTGGTGCCGTCCGGGAAGGTGGCCTCGACCTGGACGTCGTGGATCATCTCCGGGATGCCGTCCATGACCTCCTCGCGGGTGAGCACCTTGCGCCCCGAGGCCATCAGCTCGG
>NZ_MWIG01000710.1:0-3675 GCF_002156145.1 Streptomyces sp. NRRL B-24572
CCCGCCCCCTACCCCGTGCGTCTGGCCGACGAGATCGCCCGGCAGCTCGGCCTGCTGACCGACCACCTCGCCCAGCTCCCTCCCCACGAAGCGGTGCAGGTCATCGCTCATGTACTCGACCCGGACGGCGGACTGCTCGACCGCGTCACCGGCCTCATGTCCGTCAGCAGCACATTCGCGAAGACGCAGGCCGAGCGGGGCGTCCTGCCGGCCGAGGTGTGGCTCGCTCTCGGCCGGGCCACCAACGAACTCGACGCCATCGGAGGAGACCTGGACGAACACTGCGAGCCCCTCCATCACATCAACAACCGGCCTGCCGCCCAGACGACAAAGCAGCCGTCCCCCGCTCCACTCGTCATCCGGCGGCACCGATGAAGAGGACCTGGCGGGGCTGGGGACCGGACGAGCAGGCCGAGCAGCACTACCTCGTTTACCCCCGCGGCCTCGCCGGCGGTGGTGACGTCCGGCACATCTCCGAGTTCCTGCGCGCCTCGGGCTGGCGCGACCACTCCAGGACCGGCGGCCCCCTGGCCATGGAGAGCCCGGACCGCACCGTCCGCATCTCTTACGACCCCTACGTCCAACCCGGCGGATGGATGATCCACGGTGCCGCGACCGGCCACAGCGCCGAGTGGGCGGCACGCCTGGGCCGGCAGACCCCGGTGGAGATCGTCGCCGGCCTCACCGACGCCCTCACCCGTCCGCGCTCCGCGCACGCCCCCAACGTCTGGGCGCCACTGCAGGAGCAGAACTGGCACACGCGCTTCGAGGGCGAGCACTACACCGCGACCAGCCCCGACGGCACTGCGTGGATGCAGTATCACCAGGGCCCCGAAGGCGAGGCGATGTGGTGGACCGGGGCGAAGGACCGGCAGGGCAACGGCTGGACCGCGAACTTCTCGCCGAGCACGCCGATGCACCTGGTGCAAGCCTTCTCGGCCGAACTCGCCAACCCCGACCCCGTGATGCGTCCGCGCGGACACGTTCCGCCGAGCGCGCAGATCCGCACCTGGTCGGTCTCCGTCAAGCCCTCCCAACTCAGCGCGTGGCAGCAGGCCCGGATCACGGCCGCCCGGGCCGCCACCTGGGCCCGTAACAGCGCCCGGAGTGCCCGGCCGCGCGCCACCGCCCGCCCTTACACCCCCGCCAGCGACGCCCGGACCCGCCGCTGACCCCGTTCTTAGCCAGATGGAGGACCACCGTGATCACCTGGCGTCAGCTCGACGCCTTCGCCAACGAGTACGCGAGCAAGCTCGGCTCGCGGGTCTCCCCGCGCTACCTCGCCGGCCCCGGCGACCCCCGGCACGTCACACACGCCCTGTGCGCCGCCGGCTGGAGCACGCCCTGCGACCCGCTGCACCCGGTCATCCGCATGCAGAGCCCCGACCAGCAGCACGAGCTGGTCTTCAAACCCTGCGCCCAGTACACGCGCAACTGGTGGACGGTGCACAGCGGATTCGGTCCCAGTAACTGGTACGCCGCGTTCAGCGGCTCCACGCCGGTGGAGATCGTCGCCGGGCTCACCGACACCCTCCTGCTCCCCAAGCCGGAGGAGACCGCCCGGGAAGACTTCGCGGCCATCCTCACCGAACGCGGCTGGGAGCACACCACCGATGAACTCGGCGGTCACCAGATCATGTCGCCCGACCGCACCGCGATGGTCGAGCAGCGGATCTCGCCCTCCATGGGCCGTTGCGGCTGGGAGATCGAGGTCGCCCGAAGCCACGGACCGCATGGGCCGGAGGGGCTGTTGTGGCGGGCCTCGTTGGACGTCCGAACGCCCGGCCATGTGCTCGGCGCCGTCGCGACCGCCCTGTCCGACCCGGCACCCGTGCCGCGCCCGCCCTTCGCCATCGACGAAAGCCCGCACCTGGCCGTGGGCCGGGAAATCGTGATCGGCGAACAGATCGTGACCGCGCACCAACAGCGTCTCGCCGAGGCTCGCCGGCACCGTCCCACCACGCCGCCGGCCGCGGCCAGGCCGGCGCCGAACCCACCCGTCGACGCGTCGCCCACACGCAGCCGCTGACCACCGCCTTCGACACAAGGAAACACCCTGACCACACCGTCCACCACCTTCCCTTCCGACCCGCACGCCCTCCTGCTGAGGCGGCTGGAGGTGTTCCTGATCGAGAGCGAGGCGATCCTCGCCGCCTGGGACGCCTACTCCGACGAGCACACCGACGCCGACGGCTGGCCGTACGACGAGGTGTCGTACGGCTGGCGCATGGTCCAGCGGGACTCCGAGACCTGGAGAGCGTTCCAGGAGGTCCGCCCCTCGGCCCGGGAGCTGCTCGCCACGGCCGCCGTCCAGCTCCAGCACATCAACGCCGATGACATCGAGCCCCGATGGGCGTGGCAGCTCGCCGAGCTCGCCCGCGCCCTGGAGAAGCTGGAGACGCTCCAGCGCGGGCATGCCGAAGTCCGCGAAGCCCGCCGGGACCTGCCGCCGGTGTCGCAGGAGGAGTTCGTCGACTCTCTTGCCGAGCGCAACGAGGAGGCGTGGGACTGCCTGGACACCTGGGCCACCCAGGGCCGGGCCCTCCTCGACATCCACGCCGTCGCCCTCAAGGCGCCGACACGGATCCTGGGTGCCGTACCGGCCCCGGCGGCGTCGCCGGTACGACGCCCGGCGGGGAGGCGCGGGTGAGCGTCAAGGTCGAGCAGGCACTCATCTCCCCCCGCTACCTCGCCGGCCCCGGCGACCCGGCCTGGGTCACCGCCGCCCTGCACGCCAGCGCCGGGTGGAGCCACGGCCACGACCCGCTCATGCCCCGGGTCATCCTGACCAGCCCTGACCAGAAGTCGATGCTCCGCCTCGAGCCCCATCCGAACGAGCCGTGGTGGCACCTCTCGCATCGCGACGGCCGCACCGGATCGGTCTGGAACGCCTCCTTCGACGGCGGGACGCCGGTCGAGCTGATCGCCTCGGTCACCGATACGCTCACCGACCCCGGCTACAACGCGCGGGCGATATCCGCTCCCTACCAGCCGCTGTGGGATGCCGGATGGGACTCCATTCGCAACGGTGAGTTCCGCTCGCCGGACGGCCGTGTGAGGGGCGAGCACTTCAATCTCTCCGGCAGCCGCAACTGGCGCATCACGGCCAGCCTCGACGAGGACGACCCCGTGTGGAAAGCCTGGTTCAGCAGCGGCACACCCCGAGTTCTCGTGGCCGCGTTCATGCAGGCGCTCGCCGACCCGGAGCCGGTACGCCGCTCGCACGAGCAGACCGTCGGTCTCTCCCGCCGAAGGATCACCCTGCACTGGCAGGAGTGGCCGGCCGAGAGTGTCGCACGGGCGCTGCCCGCGCGGATCGAACGCCTCGCTGTCCGCCGCACCAGCGCTCCCCCGCCTGCACCTCCCGTGCCGCCGTTGAGGTCCCGCCGCCTCCTCTGACGCTCCCGCGCCCGCCGAGGCCCGCACGTTCAAGGAACCACCGCTTGCGCTCGGCAAGAGAGTCGACGAACTCCTACTGCGACACCGACGGCAGGGCCCGGCGGGCTTCGCGGACGGCGGCATGCCCGCGCTGGAGCGGCTCCAGATTCTCCAGGGCGAGGGCGAGCTCGGCGAGCTGCCACGCCCATCGGGGCTCGATGTCATCGGCGTTGATGTGCTGGAGCTGGACGGCGGCCGTGGCGAGCAGCTCCCGGGCCGAGGGGCGGACCTCCTGGA
>NZ_MWIG01000711.1:0-2123 GCF_002156145.1 Streptomyces sp. NRRL B-24572
CGCCGGGCTCCGGCGCGGGTGTGGATCAGTGATCTGACGAACTCCCCGGTGGGTTCGCTGGTGCGGATCACGAAGCTCGGCCGCCGGGTGGAGCGGGACTTCGCGGAGGTCGGCGAGGGGGCGGGGCTGCGGGACTTCGTGGGCCGTTCGTTCCGCGGCTGGCACCGTCACATCACGCTGGCCTCGGCGGCCCACGCGGCGACGGTCATGGCCGGCGGCTGGGACGCGGCGTACGACACGGGCTACGCCTCGGGCCGCTCGGCGAGCTGACGGCTACGGCCCCGGCTGTCGGGCGCCCGGGTCCGTCGTCGCGCGGCCGCGGGTCAGGACCTCCCGGGTGCGCTGGAGGCGCAGCGCCAGCTGGACCTCCAGGACCTGGCCGGGCTTCTGCCATTCGGGGCCGAGGAGTTCGCCGATCCGTTCCAGGCGGCGGGAGACCGTGTTGGGGTGGACGTGGAGCGCCTCGGCCGCGTTCGTGGGGCTGCCGCCGGAGGCGAAGTACGCCTCCAGGGTGTGGGTGAGGTCGGTGAACCGCTCGGCGTCGTAGTCCAGTACGGGTCCGATCGCCGCCTCGACGAAGCCGTCGACGTCGTTGTCGTCGGAGAGCAGCAGCCCGAGGAAGCCCAGGTCCTGCACGGAGGCGGCGGAGCCGGTGCCGCCGAGGGCGCTCATCGCGTCCAGGCAGCGGTGGGCCTCCTGGTGGATCCGCCCGATGCCGTCCGGGCTCTGGGCGGGCCCTGCGGCGGCGACGGAGACGGGGTGCCCGAGCAGCGGGGACAGTTCGGCGGCGACGGCCTTGGCGGCGGCCGAGGCGTCGATGCCGGGGAGCAGCAGCACGATGCAGCCGCCCTGCACGGTCTTCAGGCCGGAGAGGCGGTACGCGTACGAGGACGCCCACACCACCGCCCTGCCCTGCTCGCCGCCCTCGGGCCGGGCGATCACGAGGACGTGCGGCCGGCGCAGGTCGACGCCGAGGCGGCGGGCGCGCTGGGCGATCTGCTGCGGGGCGTGCGGCGGGTCGGCGATGAGGTCGTCGAGGAGCTCGTCGCGGACGGGTCCTTCGGCGACGGCGGTGGAGCGGCGCATCAGGAGGAGGAAGGCGACGGTCTGCGCGGCGAGTTCGAGGAGGCGTTCGTCCTCGCCGGTGAGTCCGCCGGCGGCGCGGATGACGAGGCCGCCGAGGTCCTCGGAGCCCGCGATGACCGGCGCGACCCAGGTGTCGTCGTCGGCGAGGACGGGGCGGCGCCGGGCGTGGGCGTCGAGGGAGGCCTTGGCGACGGCCTCCTCGTCGAGGCCGGGGATGTCTCCGGCGGTGGCGAGGGTGCGGCCGCCGGGGTCGCGGATCAGCACGGTCGCGTCGAGGGCGTCGGCGGCCGCCTTGGCGACGTTGCACAGGTCGCCGCCGGCGAGGACGAGGTTCATGATGCGGCCGTGGGCCTCGCTGACGTGCCGCATCCGGGTGAGCCGGGTGCGTACCCGGGCGCTGTCCCGTTCCAGTTCGGAGACCTCGGCGCGGGTGCGGTCGAGGAGGCCGGCCTTCTCGACGGCGAGGGCGGCGAGGTCGGCGAGTGCGGCGAGGAGCCCGATCTCCTCGGCCGTGTGGTGCCGGACGCGCCGGTCCGCGCCGTGGAGGGCGCCGATGACGGTGTCCCCGCTGCGCAGCGGGGCGGCCACGATCGCGTGGAGTCCCTCGGCGCGCAGGGCGGATTCGGCGGCCTCGTCGAAGTCGGGGGCGTGGACGCCGGCGTCGAGGGAGCCGGAGGGGGCGAAGCGTTCGTCGGCGAGGTAGTCGGCGGTCCAGACGGGCTCGCCGTGGAGCTGGACGGCGCCGCCGAGCCCGTACCCCTCGGCGATCCGGAGTCCGGGGGCGAGGCGTGGTCCGGGGCCCGGCGCGGTGCGGGTGCCTTCGGTGGTGTGGACGTAGCAGGCGCCGTGCGGGCCGCGCAGGGTCACGTACGCGAGGTCGAGGTCGAGGAGCCGGCGGGCGCGGCGGGTGATGACGCGCAGCAGGCTGTCGAGGTCGTAGGAGAGGGTGAGGTCGCGGGCGGTGTCGCCGAGGGTGGCGAGTCCGGCCTCGCGGCGGGCGTCGCGGGCGCGTGCGGTGTGGACCTCGCCGGCGAGGT
>NZ_MWIG01000712.1:0-1490 GCF_002156145.1 Streptomyces sp. NRRL B-24572
GTCGGCGGCGACGACGGTGGCCGGAGAGGAGCCGGCGGCGGCGAGGCCCGCGGTGGCCAGAACCGTCAGTACGAGGGCGGCCAGGGGGCGGGCGGAAGCGCGCTGAAGCATCTTTCTACCTTGCTTTCTTACTTGGTCAGAGCTGATCTGCAGGGTTCAGACGTGGGTGGTTCCCCGGCCGAAATCTTGCGTTGTCTTTGCGCCCCAGGTCTCGCTGATCGGGGAGGATGATCCTGCAATGCGAGAACCAGCAGGGTGGGAAAATGTGCACGAGAGCGGACATTGGAAACGAAGGAGGCGCAGGTCCGACCGCCGAGATCTGCGCGGACGGCCTCCAGTACTACGCGGATGCTCTGCAGGGCCGACCCGCGTCCGGTGAATGTCCGCGTTGCCTGCTCGACCTGGGACTCGTCCAGCGAGTGCCGGACGGGACACTGGCCCCGATCCCGCCGCGACTGGCGGCCGGCGCCCAGATGGACCACATGGAACGCGCCATCGAGGAGAAGAAGAACGCCCTGGCGGCCATGCGGGCCGCCATCGCCCAGGCGCAGGAGATCTATCTCGACAGTTACGGCAAGGGGGAGTCGCATCTGATCCGCGTGGTCCAGGGGGCCAACGCGATCAGCGCCACCCTCTCGGCCGCGGTGCACGCCTGCCAGGAGGAACTGCTGACGGCCCAGCCCGGCGGCGGCCGCCCCCAGGAGATGCTGGACAAGGCGCTCGCCAGCGATCTGGAGGCGATCGGGCGGGGCGTGTCGCAGCGGACGATCTACCAGCACACGATCCGCTCCCACCAGCCCACGCTCATGTACGTCGAGCACATCGCGCAGGCGGGCGGCGAGGTGCGGACGCTGGACGAGGTCTTCGACCGGCTGATCATCTGCGACCGCAAGGTCGCCTTCATCCCCGATCCCAGCTCGGAGCGGAGCGAGGTCGCGCTCGCCGTGGAGCATCCGGGCGTGGTCCGGTACCTGGTCGGCATCTTCGAGCACACCTGGCAGCGGGCGTCGCCGCTGCGCAGTTTCCCCAGCACCCGGCTGCCCCCGCTGCTGACGGACGAGGTGCGCCGGGCGATCCTGCGGCACATGGTCAACGGCCACACGGACGAGGCGATCGCGGCCCGGCTCGGCATGAGCACCCGCAGCGTGGCCAACCACATGCGCTGGGCGGCGGAGCTGTTCGGCAGCCGCAGCCGGGCGCAGTTGGCGTACCTGATCGCCAAGAGCGGTTTCCTGGACGACGTACCGGAGTGACGGTGGACGTGCCGGACCGGGGGACACGGCTTCACCTTCCCCCGGGCGTCATGTACGTTGTGCCCACAGCACCGTTTCCGCGCGGCCGTCTCCCGGCCGTCGCACCGCGCAGACCGGTTGGTTCCCCGTCGCGCCACGCTGGGCCCCGCCCCGGGTCGTGATCCCGGTGGTCCGTGCCCCGTCCCTCTCCTCGTGCACCCCGCACCGTGCCCTTCGTACGGTGCGGGGTGCACGAGG
>NZ_MWIG01000713.1:0-4751 GCF_002156145.1 Streptomyces sp. NRRL B-24572
CCCTTGCCGACGATGACGTCGACGCGGAAGTCCTCCATCGCCATGTAGAGCATCTCCTCGGCGGGCCGGGACATGCGGTGGATCTCGTCGAGGAAGAGGATCTCGCCCTCCTGGAGGGAGGAGAGGATCGCGGCGAGGTCGCCGGCGTGCTGGATGGCGGGGCCGGAGGTGATGCGGATCGGCGCGCCCATCTCGGCGGCGATGATCATCGACAGGGTGGTCTTGCCGAGGCCGGGGGCGCCGGAGAGCAGGACGTGGTCGGCGGTGGCGCCGCGCTGGCGGGCGGCCTTGAGGACGAGGTCGAGCTGCTGGCGGACCTTCTCCTGGCCGACGAACTCGCTGAGGTCCTTGGGGCGCAGGGCCGCCTCGACGGCCTGGTCGTCGCCCTCGGCGGAGGCGCCGACCAGCCGCTCGGCGGCGGCGCCGGTGTCCGTCTCGGTGGAGGCGGCCATGATCCGGCCTATGAGGGCGGCGGTTTCCGCTTCGTCCCGGGTCATGCGGTCCACTCCTCTCAGCGGGCGCGGTTCAGCGTGCGCAGGGCGGCGCGCAGCAGGGTCGAGACGCTCGGGGTGGCGCCGTCGGCCGCTGCTGCCTCGACCTGCGGGGTGACGGCGGCGATCGCCTCTTCGGCCTCCCGCGGGGCGTATCCGAGGCCGACGAGCGCTGCGTGCAGTTGACTGCTCCAGGGCGTGGGAGCGGCGGCACCGGCCGGGGAGCCGGTGGGGCCGGTTCCGGTCGGCTCGCCGAGCCGGCCGGCGAGCTCGAGGAGCAGCCGCTGGGCGCCTCTCCTGCCGATGCCGGGGACGGCGGTGAGGGCCTTCTCGTCGCCCTGGGCGACCGCGCGGCGCAGTGCGTCGGGACGGTGCATGGCGAGCATCGCCTGGGCGAGGCGCGGCCCGACACCGCTTGCGGTCTGCAGGAGTTCGAAGACCTGCCGCTCGTCGTCGTCCGCGAACCCGTAGAGGGTGAGGGAGTCCTCACGTACGACCAGGGAGACGGCGAGCCGGGTGTGCTCACCGACCCGCAGGGCGGCCAGGGTGCCGGGGGTGCACTGGACGGCCATGCCGACGCCGCCGACCTCGACGACCGCGGCGTCGGGTGCGAGTGCGGCGACCGGGCCGCTGATGAAGGCGATCATCGGATAACCCCCTTCCGGGGTCGTGCGTGTGGAGGGGCGCGGCGGCGGACGCCTGCCGGAGGCGGCCCGGCTCCGGGGCGCGCAGACGTGGCAGATGGCCAGCGTCAGGGCGTCGGCGGCGTCGGCCGGTCCGGTGGCCGGCGTCGGGGCGGCGTCGGCCGGTCCGGGCGGTGCGTCGAGCTGCAGCAGCCGGGTCATCACGGCACCGACCTGCGCCTTGCGGCCGCGGCCGCTGCCGGTGACGGCGGCCTTGACCTCGCCGGGGGTGTGCAGGGCGACGGGGATGCCGCGCCGGGCCGCGCACAGGATCGCGACCGCGCCGGCCTGGGCCGTGCCCATCACCGTACGGACGTCGTGCCGGCTGAACACCCGCTCCACGGCGACCGTTTCGGGGCGGTGCTCGTCCAGCCAGGCCTCGATGCCGCGCTCGACGAGGAGGAGCCGGTGGCCGGTCTCGGCGTCCGTCGGGGTGCGCACCACGCCGGCCGCCGTCACGGTGAGCGGCCGTCCGGGGACGCCCTCGACCACACCGAGGCCGCACCGGGTCAACCCCGGGTCCACGCCGAGCACGCGCACGGTGCCCTCCTCGGGTCCTGGCCGGTGAGCCGGTGAAATGTGGCTTTTCGTGCATGTCCGGCCTAGCCTGGACTTCATCGTAACTCGAACAAATGTACTAAAACAGGCATGGCGGTCACCCACCCCGTCCCACGGAGACCGCGCCCACGACCGCCCGGTCGAAAGTCACCGCTGTGGAGGGACCATGGCCGCCGGGAGCCGTACGACGATCGCGCACCGCCCCTCCTACCGCTGCACCGAGTGCGGCTGGACCACGGCCAAGTGGCTCGGCCGCTGCCCCGAGTGCCGGGCGTGGGGCACGGTCGAGGAGACCGGCGGCGCGCCCGCGGTCCGCACGACCGCCCCCGGCCGCGTCACCGCGCCCGCACGGCCCATCGCACAGGTCGACGGCCGCTCGGCGACCGCGCGCAGCACCGGCGTGCCCGAGCTGGACCGGGTGCTCGGCGGGGGCCTGGTGCCCGGCGCCGTCGTGCTGCTCGCGGGCGAGCCGGGCGTCGGCAAGTCCACCCTCCTGCTCGACGTGGCGGCCAAGGCGGTCGACGACCAGCACCGCACCCTCTACGTCACCGGCGAGGAGTCGGCCGGTCAGGTCCGGCTGCGCGCCGACCGGATCGGCGCGCTCAGCGACCACCTCTACCTCGCCGCCGAGACCGACCTCGCCGCCGTCCTCGGCCACCTCGACGCCGTCGAGCCCTCCCTGCTGGTCCTGGACTCGGTGCAGGCCGTGGCCTCCCCCGAGATCGACGGCGCGCCCGGCGGCACGGCCCAGGTCCGCGAAGTGGCGGGCGCGTTGATCCGGACGTCCAAGGAACGCGGGATGTCCACGCTCCTGGTCGGCCACGTCACCAAGGAAGGGGCCATCGCGGGCCCCCGGCTCCTTGAGCACCTGGTCGACGTCGTCCTGTACCTCGAGGGCGAGCGGCATGCCCGCCTCCGGCTGCTCCGCGGGGTGAAGAACCGCTACGGGGCCACCGACGAGGTCGGCTGCTTCGAACTGCACGACGAGGGCATCACGGGGCTCGCCGACCCCTCCGGCCTCTTCCTGACCCGGCGCGACGCACCGGTGCCCGGCACCTGCCTGACGGTCACCCTGGAGGGCAAGCGTCCGCTCGTCGCCGAGGTGCAGGCACTCACCGTGGCCTCTCAGCTCCCCTACCCCCGGCGCACCACCGCGGGTCTGGAGGCCTCCCGGGTCGCGATGATGCTGGCGGTCCTCGAACAGCGCGGGCGGATCCACCGGATCGGCAAGTGCGACGTCTACGGCGCGACGGTCGGCGGGGTGAGGCTGTCGGAGCCGTCGGCGGACCTGGCGGTGGCGCTGGCGCTGGCCAGCGCGGTGAGCGACACCCCGCTGCCGAAGAACCTGGTGGTCATCGGCGAGGTGGGCCTGGCCGGCGAGGTGCGCCGGGTGACCGGTGTGCAGCGGCGGCTGGCGGAGGCCGCCCGGCTGGGCTTCACCCGTGCACTGGTGCCGCCGGACCCGGGGAGGGTGCCGGACGGGATGCGGGTGACGGAGGTGGCCGACGTGGGCGAGGCCCTGCGGGTGCTGCCCCGCCCGTCGGCCGGCGCCCCGAACCCACCGGAACGATCATCGGGGAACCGGTCCGGTGGACTCGGGAAGGACCCGGCGTAGGGTCGGAGTATGTCCCCGTCCGAGGCCTTCGACCCGTCGGACACGGCCCCGCCCGCACCGTCCCGGCCCGCTCCGGGCGCGCCGTCGTCGCTGTCGCCGTCGCGCGCGAACGACTTCATGAGCTGCCCGCTGCGGTACCGGCTGCGCGTGATCGACAAGCTGCCGGAACCGCCGAGTCCGGCGCTGGCCCGGGGCGCGGTGGTGCACGCGGTGCTGGAACGGCTCTTCGACGCACCGGCCGGGCAGCGCACCGCGGACCGCGCCCGCGCACTGCTGCGCCCGGAGTGGGAGCGACTGCTGGGCAAGCGCCCGGAGCTGGCCGGTCTCTTCCCGGAGGGCACGGACGGTGCGGCGCCGGCCGAGGCGGAACGACTGCTCGACCAGTACTTCCGCATGGAGGACCCGAACCGGCTGGAACCCGTCGCGCGCGAGTTGTACGTGGAGACGGTGCTGGAGTCAGGTCTCAAACTGCGCGGCTACGTCGACCGGCTGGACGTCGCCCCGACCGGTGAGATGCGGGTGGTGGACTACAAGACCGGCAAGGCGCCCCCGCCGGACTTCGAGGACAGGGCCCTGTTCCAGGTGAAGTTCTACGCCCTGGTGCTGTGGCGGCGGCGCGGGGTGGTGCCGCGGCGGCTCCAGCTCATCTACCTGGGCAGCGGCGACGTGGTGACGTACGACCCGTCCGAGGCGGATCTGCTGGCGGTGGAACGGAAGCTGCGGGCCTTGTGGGAGGCGATCCGGCGGGCGACGGAGACGGGCGAGTGGCAGCCCCGCCCGAGCCGACTGTGCGACTGGTGCGGCTACAAGGCCCTCTGCCCCGTGTTCGGTGGCACCCCACCGCCCTACCCCTTGGCCGTCGGCACCGTTCCGGCCGTGGAGGACGACGGACACCCGGCGGTCTCCACCGAGGCCGAACCGCCCCGGGGGCGGATCCCCGGCTCGACGCAGCCCCATTTCCCTTGACCGAAGAGACGTTCCCCGGCCGGAGGGACAGGGGCATCCCCGCGAGGCGGCGCCCGCCCCGCGGCCCACTCCCGCCCGGGGCCACCCCATCCGCCCGATCATGGGAGACTCACCCCCATGAACGGCAAGGCGACGACGACCCGGACACGGCTGGACAGGGGGCGTAACGCGCTCGGCCCCGCGCTGGAACTGGTGCACACCGGCAGGGCGCCGACCCGGGCCGTCCTCACCGCCGAACTCGGCGTCACCCGGGCCACCGCGGGCGCCGTCGCCGCCGAGCTGGAGGCCCTCGGCCTCATCCGCGTCGACTCCAACCCCGGCGCCGCCGCCGGCTCCCAGGGACGCCCCTCGCACCGCCTCGCCGTCGACGAGAAGGGCCCGGTCGCCCTCGCCGCCCAGGTCCACGCGGACGGCTTCCGCGCCGCCCTCGTCGGCCTC